>JAEXZL010000027.1 GCA_023451395.1 Bacillota bacterium
ATCTACTGCTTCTATTATCTGATTCCTGTCATTATAGGTATACTCAAAGGTGGTTTTATCCGGCCTTGTAACCTTAAGCACATTACCTTTGCTGTCATAGTTCATTTCACTGGTATTGCCATTAAAATCTGTTAAGGACGTTATGTTGTCCTTTTCATCATATGTGAGGGTTTTTCTTTTGCCGTCAAATCTGATTTCCTTTGTCTTATTTCCTCTGCTGTCATATTCAAAGGTTGTAACCTTTCCTAAGGCATCCTTTGAGGTTTTTACATTATTTTTATCATCATAGGTTAGTTCTTCTGTTTTTCCATCAGGTCTTACAGTCTTTATTATTCTAAATTTAGAATCATAGTAGTAGAGAGTTTTGTTGCCATTGGCATCTATAGCTTCGTTATATCCTTCAAAATAGTTCAAATAAATCTTTTTGCCAAGAGCATCCTCCTGGACAGTTACTCTGTCATCATCATCATAGGTGTTGTAAATAATTCTATTACCCTTTGGATCTGTAAAGTGAGTCATTCTTGACTTGCTGTCATAGTAATATTTTGTTTCATTACCGTCAGCATCTATATAAGAGGTTAGATTTCCATTGTCATCATAACCATATTTCAAAGCAGCCTGATTAGGCAAAGTTATCTCACTTATTCTTCCTTCCTCTGTTAAGGTAATTTCAAAAATCTTTCCAGAGGGTGTTGTTATACCGTTTAATTTATATTCATCATTATAGGAAAGTGTAGTGGTATTTCCCTTTGAATCACTTTCTGAAACTAGAAGTCCAAGCTTGTTAAAGGTATACTTTACTACTCCATCACTTATTTCAAAGCCAATATTTTTTCTGCTATCATCGTTAACTACTGTGAGCTGAAGCTTTTCTCCCACAGGTCCTACATAAGAGCCATTTTGATCTTTTCTGTAGTATAAGGCACTGCCATCACCCTCGCTATATACGATGGTACCATCCTTTAGAGCAGACAGTGACTTATTAAAATTAAAGTCCCACTTAACACCAAAATAGCCATCATGATGCTCAGCCTTTGCATTATACGTTCTCTTTATGGCAAAATCGCCGTTATATTCAGGTACTGAGGCATCGGAGGCTTCATAAAAGAAGTTACCGGTGAGTAAGTTTATAGGCTCAAAACCGTAAACACAGTGTTTGTTTCTTCCCATTAGGTCTGAGTCTATCTCTCTCTTTTTAGCATCTGTCAGTGGTCCAGGAGTATATTCTTTACCCCTATTTTTAACGGGATTTCTTATAAATAAAGTGTTACCCTCTACTAAAAGCTTGTCCTGCATTTTATTATCAATCATTATAGTAGATGTAGCTATTCCATAAAAATTAGCTATGTATGGTACAGTATCCTTAGCCTGTATCTGATAAATTTGAAAATAATCGCTATAACCTTCTGAGGAGGTCTCCCCATCTAATTCCGCTGTGGCTTTAATCCTATATAATTCATTTAGCTTTGGAACCAGGATATTATCCGTCTGCCAGTTACTATCCTTTCCCTTATACACATAGGCTGTTGGAAATATACTTGAATATACTGATCCATCTGGATACTTAAAGGTATAAGCTCCCTGAAGGCTTCCACTGAAATCAGAGCTTCCTAACTCTAAAGAATAGCTTATGTTAGCTCCAGGCTTAACTAAACCATCAGCTATAACTCCATGAAGAATTTGTTCCCCATTTGTATCATGCTCTACTATTGGTCTTAAATTGATATTTGGTGTGTCAAGGGGCATGTCCTCATCCACACCATCAACCAGCTCATAGGTTAAGGAGACCTTAGGTCCATTGCTGCCATTATAATAGGCATTTTTTGAGCCTCCTATATAAGCTTCGCCTACTT
Source organism: Bacillota bacterium (assembly GCA_023451395.1). GTDB lineage: Bacteria > Bacillota > Clostridia > Clostridiales > Clostridiaceae > JAEXZL01. The sequence goes on from JAEXZL010000027.1 coordinate 1,854, forward strand.
CATCTTCGTATAAGTATTTTAATACTATACCGTTATTGGCTATTGCTCCGTTAACCCAGTCATTAACTATATTCTTTATATCAAAATTAATATATTGATTTTTTTCTCCTGCTATGGTTTTAGCTGCATACTGTGAAAAAGCAGGCTGATTGTTCCAGGTAACCCTAGAAATATTGTAGTTTGTATCCACAGCAGAAATTTGAATTTCTCTCTCTTTGCTATTTCCTCTGTTAGTATATCTGTATAAGGACAATTCAGCAGATTTTACTACAGCCTCTTTAGGTATACTTACAGGAAACTTGGCATAGGTCCTTGTTTTATAATGTCCGTCTAAGTTTTCTCTATCACCGCTTAAAGTACCATCGTCAAAGCCTATAAAAGTATAGCCATTGTTTAAGGTATTTGTATCAGGCTCATCACTTTCAACGCAGGCTATCTGAACCTCAGAGCTTGGAATATCCACAGCTGGGTCGATTTTTACAGGGTATGATCTTTTAGGATCCTTTAACCATTCCTCATTTACAGTTACTGAAATAATATCTTTTCCTAACAATTTTTTCTCTAAGCTTATCTTTAAATCCGTACTTTGCTCTCCTGAAGCATCTATCATTATGGGCACACTTATTATAAAGGTAGGTATTTCCTTTCCCACCTCATAAGCCCTGATAGTATTATATTCTTCTTTAAGAGTTAACCCTTTTGTTTCTACTTTATAAGTGAAGGTATTTTTATCACCATAATAATTTAGTATAATATCTTCCTTTAAATTATCTCCATTTACGGTGTACTGATAATCTATCCCCTGAAATACATCATTATATAAGATAGCATTCTCACTTATAGCACTACGGGAAAAATCTCCCTCCTCTGGTATTAATGATAGTTCAGCTTTGCCCTTTGTAAGAGTAACCCCCTCATCCTTTGTAATAGCTTTAGGTAAAGTTACTTTATAGTCGTTAGCTGTATTTTCATAGGCATCGCCCTTGCTACCTTCCTTAAGGGTATTATTTACCTCCTGCAGCACTCCCTTTTCATCCTTATAGTGAATTTTATCAAAATATATTTCCTTCACTTCTGTTTTGGAGTCTACAGCATAGGTTTTACTGTTTTCTGTCCTTTTTTCTTTTTTCTCTTTCTTCGCACTTTCTTTTACTTGCTTTTGCTGCTTTAAGGTCTGAGGCTTCCTCAGCGGTTTAGAGGCTTTTTCCTCCTTCACCTCAGGAGTGCTTGTCTTTTCACTTTCCTTATTAATATCCTTTCCATAAAAACTTCCCTTTTCCGGTATGCTTTGAATAGTTTCTACTGCATAAGCAATTGATCTTTCAGCAGAACTAAATAAAAAAGTAAAAATTAAGAACAAGCTTACGGCCCTAATTAGTACTTTTTTCTTCATTAAAACCCCTCCTCATAAATTACTTGTAGATAAACACAATTTATTTCAGAGAGGCACCTATTTTTTTATTTTAATCATAGATATATAAGCCTATAAGAAGATAAGGTTTACATTCCAGAGGTATAATTACCACTAATTTTATAAACATAATCCAAGTATTAACTTAAAAACTCTAATGAACAAACAAACTTAGGTAACCCGGCTGCCATAGATTTCTCTTTAGGCCCGTGGCTTTGCGTCTCTATCTTTCGATAAATTTGCCTTTATCTATTTTATAAATTTTCATATTATGTAATATTTTAGGAATTACTATAAAATTCTACCATATAATTATGTCTTTTAAAAGCCTTTTTTGACATTTTAATTTAGCTAAGGATAAATATGGAATAAATCTTTAGGGAATGGAATAATAAATATATCAATGACTTAAAAAAAATAAAACAATTTGTTTGAAACATATTGATTTATTTTTAACGATAGATTATAATCTATTTATAGACATTGTTAAAAAATAAACATTATATCATTAATTTACTGGCAATGCACAGGATAAATAGGAGGAGATATTTATGGCTTTCACAAAACTTTTTAGTCCAATAAAAATTAGAGGTCTAGAATTAAAAAACAGGGTTGTCTTCCCTGCTATGGGTACAAAAATGGCTCCAGATAGATATGTAACAGATCAACTTATTGCATATCATGTAGAAAGGGCAAAGGGCGGCTGCGGACTTAACTTTACCGAGGTTGCTTCAGTTCACACGCCTTCAGCTCCTAAGCAATTTTTATCTATTTCTGATGATAAGTTTATCCCAGGATTAAAGAAGCTTACTGATGCTATTCATGAGGCAGGAGGAAAGGCAGGAGTACAGCTTTGGCAAGGCGGAACTGCCACTGCTGGTTATGAAGAAGCAATTGCTATAGTTCCTAGTGATTATATTGTTAATGGACAAGTTATTTTCAGTGCTGCTTCTAAAGAGCTAATTGAGGAGCTTATGGCATCCTTTGGTATTGCAGCAAAACGAGCAGTAGAAGCAGGCTTTGATTGTATAGAATTTCATGCAGGGCATAACTATTCTCCTCATGCCTTTTTAAGCCCGTATTTTAACAAAAGGGAGGATGAATATGGTGGTTCTCTTGAAAACAGAGCAAGATATGCTCTAGGCTGTATAAAAGCTATAAGAGAAAATATCCCAGAGGATATGCCCCTATTTATGCGTGTAGTTGCTCAGGATGATTATTTAGAAAATGGACTAACTAATGATGATATTATTGAGTTCTGCAAAATGACTAAAGCTCTAGGAGTGGATATCATAGATGTATCAAGAGGAAACTTCTCCTCAGCAGCAGTAAAATATGAGGTTCCCCCAGTAGATCTTCCTAGGGGATTTAATGTAGATAATGCAGCTAGAATTAAAAAGGAAACTGGAATGCACACCATTGCCGTAGGCCGTATAAACTCTCCAGACTTAGCAGAGGAAATACTAGAGTCAGGGAAAGCAGATATGGTAGTCATGGGGAGAGCTCAGCTGGCAGATCCCTACTTCTGCCAAAAATCTCAGGAAGGTAGAGTAGGGGATATAGTTCGCTGTGTTGGCTGTAATCAAGGCTGCTTTGATGGCTTTGTATCCCCAGAAATCCCCTTCATAACCTGCTTAAGAAATCCTGCCCTAGGCAGAGAAAAGGAATTTCAGCTCATAAAGACAGACTCTTCTAAGAAGGTTCTAATAGCTGGAGGAGGTATTGCAGGGCTTGAAACAGCACTTAAACTAAAGGAAAAAGGGCATGAGCCAATAATCTGTGAGGCTTCTAATTCCCTAGGAGGACAGTTTGTTATAGCTGGTGCGGCTCCTAGAAAGGAAGAATTAGCTCAAGCAGCCTTAAGCCTTGCTGAAAAAGTTAGAAGAGAAGGTATAGAAATTAGGCTAAATACACCTTTAACTATAGACCTTATAAAGGCTGTAGCTCCAGAAGAGCTTGTAATAGCTATCGGTTCAGAGCCCATTAAGCTCAATATTCCAGGTATTAATCTTCCAATGGTATGTAACTCTCATGAGGTATTATCCGGAAAGGCTGCTCCAACGGGAAGAGTAGCAGTAATAGGTGGAGGACTTGTAGGCTTAGAGGTGGCTGAATACCTATCTCATAGAGGAAATCCTATAACTGTAGTAGAAATGCTAGATAGCCTCGCTAAGGATTTAGGCAATCTTAGAAAAATCTGCGTAATGGAGAGCCTCTATTCCTCAGGAGTTAAAACTATAACCAGCGCTCAATGTGTAGAGATAAAAGAAGACAGCATCCTTATAAAAAAGGATGATAAATTAGAAAGTATAGATTGTGATTCAGTGGTTATTGCAATTGGCTCCAGAGCTAAAGGCTTTGAGGATATTAAAGAATATTGCGTAGCTAACAATCTTCCTTACCATGTTATTGGAGATGCTTTAAGAGCTAGAAGAGCTCTAAACAGTGTAGCTGAAGCCTGGGCTGTTGCAAAGGCACTATAAATTATTTTAGCATAAGACTTTCACAAAAAAAGCCTCGCAGAATGGTTTTATATACCATGCTGTGAGGCTTTCAACATCTTATGAACTTATTTAATAATACTTTTTTAAATAAAGGATTCTACAGAAGTTTTCTTATAGGACTTGTAGGGCCAATAAGGTTTGTTATTTTACTATAAGGAATTTCTATTTTAAAGAGTCCATAATAATAAGGGGTATATCTATATACCTGATAATAAATTACTAGGCTATCAGGTGTGAGATAAAACTGCTGTTCTCCGGAAACTCCTTCAAAGGGAGTTAAAAGAGTAATATTATTTTCCTTAATATAGGCATCTACTATATCATTTAATTGAGGAATATAGTTTACTTTTGGACTAAATAGATCCTCAAAGGTATAAATTTCTCCTGTGTTTGCATCAAAGGTTATTGAATTATAAGCAGTATAACCATGAGCAGCCTTATCTACATATGTGTACACATCAAAGAGAATGCTCACAATACCTTTCTCATTTAGGGTTGTTTCAAAGGAGCCATATACCTCGGAAAAATCAACCTTCTCAGGCAAAAGCACCTGATCTTTAAAAAGAGTTCCTACCTTTGTGCTTATGGCGTTGTTTAACCTATCTATAGTTTCTTCTCTTTCCCTATCTTCCCCAGCGGTCTCTGTACCAGTAATTGGTACTGGCACATTACCTATAATAGGTTGATTTTTAGGTATAAAAGGATAAGATATACTGAACTTTCCTGGAGTTAAATTTTGAGTCATTAAGTTTACTTCATTAGAATCCTGAGGCTTAACCTCATTTCTCTGATAGTCCTTATTACCCAAAATCCAGTAGTTATTTTTCATCTTATTATTGCAGGATGTGCAATTATTAGGTATATATGGGTATGGATAAGTATAATAAAAGTAGGTATTAACATAGGGATTTACATAATAAAACATCAACTTTTCCTTCCATATTAATTACTCATTACTATTAATATAGCTAAGGATATTTTTCTAGTGACAACAATTTACTATAATCTAAAATTTTTAACTATAAATCACAAGAGTATTTTTTTGAATATCAGCAGTACCTTTGTATATTGTAGTCTTTTCGCTTTTTAAATCTATTATTTTTATAAAGTCCTGATAATCCTTTCCCCTATCATCCTCAGTCCAAAAACTAAGAATCAAATTATTTTCAATTATAGCTTCAAAGGTTTCCCTATATCCACTACCCTCATAAATTGGTTTTTCGGATATTATTTCGTTTATATAAATTCTATTATTATCCTCTTGCTTAAATTCATATATTCCATTAGCAGGGCATTGAAAACATAGATAATACACATTATTGCACTTTGAAATTTTTAACTTTTTTATAAGATCTGTTTTATTATCCGACTTTCTTGTTCTATAAAAATACTGAATTTCCTTGGTGAAATCCTTAACCCTGTAATAAATATTCTCCGTATCCATTGAAAGATATCGGGCTACTCCCTTTTCTTCCGCTAATTTTAAAGGTTTCATTGGGATATTTTTCAATCCATTTTTTATAGCGCTAATAAAACTATCCATTGATATAGTATAAATCCCTTCCTTGTATCCTTCTCTATAATAGTCCTCCTTATTAACACCTTTCTTATAATTCTCTTCCTTTTCCCATTCCTCCATATAAGACTCCTGAAAAAGGATAAAGTTTCTTCCTTCATGTTCATAGCTTATAATCTCATTTCTTAGGCCAAGGAATAAGCGCTTGTCCAACACTTTATATCTAGCACAATTATTTATGTCGTATAAATAGAGTTTCACATAATCTCCTTGTATATCCTTCTGAAAATCAAAATCTTCCTGATGAAACTCTAATCGATTCTCCCATAGGAAAGCATAGCTATCGCTTAAAAAATAAACAGAAAAATCACCCTCTATAGCTGCTATAAGCTCTACTGCTCCTGTTACTATGTTTATCCTTGAAAGTATTGTTTTAACATATCCTCCTAAGAACTCTCTTAAATTTGTATAAATATAGTCATCCCTCAAGAGGCTGCTGTGGCGGCAATCATCTGTTGTTAACAAACCTTTTTTATTTATTTTTACAATTGACCTTTTATAGATATTATATTTATAAAAGTATCGCTTATATCGCTTGTTTTCCTTTAGGGTATTGCCAAATATAAATTCTTCGTCGTTAATATAATGGGTATTATTAAATTCAAAATTATAACCTCTTAAATCTGCAATCCTCATAAGACAGTCCTCCTTATATCTATTTTATACCAAATAACTTAAATAATATAGCATATTTTTTCAATCAATTCAAAAAATAAACACTTTTTTTAGTTTTTTTATAAAAATAAAAACCTTCCACAGAAAATAATGTTTCTGTGGAAAGCTTTTACTATCTAACTTATTAATTAAGAACTACCTTAATTGTGTACAATTAATTGTGTATATCTTCCCTAAGCTTATTAAGCAGAGTTGCCACGGTATTGCTTGTTTCCTCCTCTGCTATTTCTTCTCTTGTTACTCCAAATTCCTCAATAGGTTTATTAAGTTCCTCATTGATTTCTTTCTCATTAATTCCTAGACTGTGTAAAGCCTCTTTATTCCTTACCTCTTGTAGCTTCTCCTTCATCAATACAATATTTTCCCTAATCTCTTTGATTTTCATTAATAGAGAGTTAAAAGAAGCTTCCATTTTAACTATGTTTTTATCTAGAAGAACCTTATTTGCCAAAGCGTTCTTAGCCAAATCTTCATTTTCTTCCTTAAGTGCTATTCTTGCCTTATTCTCCCAATCTAAGGAAGCTATTCTTGCCTTTTCAATTTCCTTTAATGCCTGTTTTTCCCCTACAATAGTTCTCCCTAAGGCCATTGTTTCCTCTCTAATTTGGTCTTCTATGTCAATAATAGCTTGCTTTATTACATTTTCAGGAGCTTCAGCTTTATCTATCAGTTCGTTAATATTCGCTTTTAAAACATCCGCTACTGTTTTAAAAATTCGCATACATATCCCCTTCCCTAAAAGAATAATCCACTCTTGAAAGTCGAATAACAATCTATTTTGTCATTTAGAATATCTTAATACTATTATAATACATATTTTATTTTTTTTTAATAATTTGTTTCAAAATAATATAATATTTAAACATTACAAAAATATCTATAACTTTTATCATTATATTATATAATTACTATCTTTATGTTAAAGTCATATTTAAAGAAAATGACCATTTAATGGTAACCTTAATATTCTTTCCCCCATCACAATAACTGTATTATTATCTAGTATAAATTAGTGAAAAGAAGCTTATATTAACCCTAAATAAATATATTTCAAAAGGAGATGACCTTGTGCACAGATTATTTAAGCATTCCTTTTCATCGATAATTCTTGCAATATTTATGATGTTTTCCTCAATAGCAGTAAGTGCTACTGTAAACGAGGAACCGCAAAAAAGTCCCGAGGATGGAGTTCATCTGGTTTTAGATTCAACGAAGTATAAGGAAATGCCTAGGAACTTCCGAAAATCTACAGATAAAATCAATTCAAAGGTATACAAAAACATTAATACCAAAGGACTAAACACATTAAATATTTCTGGCAGCTCTCAATTTTCTGGCTTTAGCCTGCCTATGGTAATAAAGGCCATAGGAGCTGATAAAAAAATAATTGATATCGATCTAAGACAGGAGTCCCATGGCTTTATTAATGGCATGCCTGTAAGCTGGATGGGAGTTAAAAACAATGCTAACATGGGTCTTTCAAGAGAAGAGGTTATAGTAAAAACAAATGCCTTGTTAAAAGGCATAACCTTAGGCGTTCCTCTTACATTTTATAATCATCCCAACATAACCATAACTCCCGAGACTGTTCAAAGCGAGAAGGAGCTTACGAATATCCTTGGGGTAGGCTATGAATTTGTTCCGGTAACAGACGGGAAGCTTCCCACTGAAGATATGGTGGACTTTTTTATTGATTTTGTAAAAAATCAACCTAAAGATAGCTGGCTTCATTTTCACTGTAAGGAGGGTATAGGTAGAACCACAACCTTTATGATACTTTATGATATGATGAAAAATTATTCCGCAGCATCAGAGCAGGAGATTATTCAAAGACAGCTAGCCTTAGCCTCCTTTGATAAGGATCATTCTGATTCCTTTTTAAATAAGGATAGAGTGAAATTCTTTAGTGATTTTTATAAGTACAGTAGCAAAAATGGACCAGAATTCAATCAAAGCTTCACAGACTTTATGAAAACACAAGGATCTTGATAATAAAATTTTGACACCTCCAAAGCTAAAGCTGCAGGGAATATAAACCTCTTCCTGCAGCTTTTTTTTATTTCATATATTTCATATATGGGAAAACCCTTGCCAGATAATCATCATTGTAATGAACATCTAGAAATCTTCTTAGTGAATCATTAGGAGGAAGTCTATGTCTTCTTTCTGTCTGACGCTTTACAGCTAAGGCTGACAGCATTAAATTTAAGGTCATAAAGATTACTATTCCTAAAGTAAGTATTCCTTTTATATTAGAAGGTATACTTTCAATTAATCTATTCATAAAAGGATATGCCCATTTTGCCCAAGCTATCCCTAAAAACCCCCAATAAATACCGTAGAGGAGACTTGTTCTCCCAAAGAGATTAAAGGGAGAATCACTATAATCCCAAGATACTGTACCAGTAAGGAGCTCCTGAAGAAGAGAATATGTATATTCAAAGCCCGCCCCCAATATTCCTGAAACTATAAAGATGCTAATAATATTAGGCGAATTAAGCTTAGAAAGCCCCATAGTCAAAAACACTCCCCCAAATCCATATACAGGTATAA
>JAEXZL010000045.1 GCA_023451395.1 Bacillota bacterium
ATTATTAAATCCCATGGGCCATAGGTTTTTATAGCCTCTGATAATATTTTAGCGGTGATATAAACATCGGAGCCGTTAAAGGCAGGATCCTCAATTAATATTCCTTTATCTACACCCATCATATAAGCCTCTTTAATTACCTGCTCAGCTTGAGTGCCACCTAAGGTTATCACAGAAACTAGTGAGCCAGTTTCATCCTTTATTTTTAATGCAGCTTCTAGGGCGAAAAGATCATAGGGATTTATCTGGGCATTATCCTTTGATCTCATTATGGTGCCAGTTGCTTTATTAATGCTAATCTCAGTGCTGTCTGGTACCTGCTTAACACATACTAATATATTCATATATAATCCTCCGGTAAATTTTATAATATGTAAGCAAAATCTCCTTATTACTTAATTTTACCTCTTTTACTAATAAATTTATGTTAGTATAATGTGAATTTTTTATGAGGGAATCCTTGTGATTTTCTAAGATATTTAAGTGATTTTATAAATTAATTGTAAACAAAATATTTATCACGAAATTATATACTTTTTCGTATATAATTATAAATAAGGGGGAGAAAAAATGACAAAAAGATTTGGAATATTACTAATTGCAGCTTTGCTAACAGTAGGTGCAGGAGGTTTTACAGGGAAACTTTTGTTAGGTGATAATAAAAGTAAGACTGTATTATCCGAGGGACAGAGCTCCTTAGAAGATGAGAAGGCACCTAGTGAGGGCAATGCTGGGTTAGAAGAGAACTCAAATAACGATGATACTAAAAATATAATTGATAATATAGATTTAGATGATAAGTATCTAGTACTAGTAAACAAAGAAAACAGATTAGAAAAGAGTTTCGTGCCAGAGGACCTTGTTCTTCCGAAAGTTGACTTTGTATCCACAGCTGACCCCTTGGTTAGAGTTATGGAGGGCAAGGCTGCAAGAGCTTTAGAAGATATGTTTTCAGCTGCAAAGAAGGAAGGAATTAATCTTCTTGGAAGGTCAGGCTATAGAAGTTACTCTATTCAGGATACTCTTTATAATAGTAATGTAAGAAAAAATGGCAGGAATTATGCGGACAAGTATTCTGCTCAGCCAGGTGCCAGTGAGCATCAAACAGGCCTAGCTATGGATATTGTATCTGATGAACATCTTCAGTTAACTACGAGCTTTGAAGATACAGAGGCTTTCAGATGGTTATCAGAGAATGCTTATAAGTATGGCTTTATACTTAGGTATATGAAAGGTAAAGAGGGAATTACAGGCTATAATTATGAGCCTTGGCACTATAGATATGTTGGACAACCCTATAGTGAATACATAACAAAAAACAAGCTTACTTTTGAAGAATTCGTAGAAGAAGCTAGCAAATAGCATACTTGTTTTAAAGGTGCATATTTTATAAATTGGAACTTAAAGGTGCGCATTTTATAATTTGGAAGTTAAAGGTGTGCTTTCAGCATGTAGGGATATAGATAAGGGGATAGCATCCACGAAACTATATCCCTTTTATTTAGTCAAAAATACCGCTATAATTAATATAATCTTTCGATAAATGAAATTTTGTGATTGTAATATTGCGAATATAAGTGGAATCAGCTATACTAAATGTCAAAATATTAATATATAATGCACAATTCGGAGCAGCTAATAGAGAATGGAGGATAATATGAAAGAAGTATCTATAAGACATTTTAAACGAGTAATGGTAGCAAATCGTGGAGAAATTGCAATTCGAGTTTTTCGTGCCCTTACAGAGTTAGGAATTACAACGGTGTGTATTTACTCTAAAGAGGATAGGTATTCACTTTTTCGTACTAAGGCAGATGAATCCTACCCGCTAAATCCAGAAAAGGGACCAATTGATGCTTATCTGGATATAGATACAATTATAAAAATTGCAAAGGCAAAAAATGTTGATGCTATACACCCAGGCTATGGTTTCCTTTCTGAAAACACGGATTTTGTAGAAGCCTGTGAAAGGAATGGAATAGCATTCATTGGACCAACTAAGGAAATAATGGAGGCTATGGGAGATAAGCTTTCCTCAAAGCAAAGGGCAATTAAGGCTGGGGTTCCTATTATCCCTGGTGTTGACCATGCAGTAAAGGAATTAGATTCAGTTATTAAGATAGCTAGGGAAGTTGGATACCCTGTTATGCTTAAAGCTTCCAACGGCGGCGGAGGCAGAGGTATGCGCATTGTAAAATGTGAAGATGATATGCCAAGGGAGTTTGAAGAGGCAAAGAATGAATCAAAGAAATCCTTTGGTGATGATAAGATATTTATTGAAAAATACTTAGATCATCCAAAGCATATAGAAGTTCAAATTTTAGGAGACAACTATGGAAATGTAGTTCATCTTTATGATAGAGATTGTTCCGTTCAAAGACGTCATCAAAAAATAGTAGAGTATGCACCAGCCTTTAGCATACCTCAGGAAACAAGAAATATAATCTTTGATAGTGCTCTAAAGCTGGCAAAGCAAGTAGGTTATAAAAATGCAGGAACTCTAGAATTTTTGGTGGATTCTAATAATAATCCCTATTTTATTGAGATGAATCCAAGAATTCAGGTTGAGCATACTGTAACAGAGATGATTACAGGAATAGATTTAGTTCAGGCTCAGATATTAATTGCAGAGGGTTATCCTTTAAACTCTAAGGAAATTAACATTCATGCTCAGGATGCTATAGGTTGTTCGGGGTATTCTATTCAAACAAGAGTTACCACAGAGGATCCTGGGAGTAACTTTTTTCCTGACACCGGAAGGATTACCGTGTATAGATCAGCCTCTGGAAATGGTATAAGACTTGATGGAGGAAATGCTTATACCGGAGCAGAGATACTTCCTTATTATGATAGCTTACTAGTTAAGGTCATCTCTCACGATAGAACCTTTCATGGTGCAGTGGCAAAATCCTTAAGAGCACTTAAGGAAACTCGTGTTCGTGGAGTTAAAACCAATATTTCCTTCATAGTTAATGTGCTGAATAATGAGATTTTTCAAGATGGAAAATGCTACACTACTTTTATTGAAAGTACCCCGGAGCTTTTTCAGCTTCAAAAGAGCAGAGATAGAGCCACAAAGATTCTAGAATTTATAGGAAATAAGATTGTTAATGCAAATAGCGCTGAAAAACCCTTTTACGAGGACAGAATACTGCCTAAGTATGACAATACAAAAACCATATATGGTGCCAGAAATGAGTTTCTAAAGCTAGGAGCTAAGGAATATACCCAGAATATAATGAAGGAGGATAGACTCCTAGTTACAGATACCACCATGCGTGATGCTCAGCAATCCTTAATGGCAACAAGGATGAGGACAAAGGACATAGTTGGAGCTGCCTATGCAACTAATGCCTTCATGGAAAAGGCCTTTTCCGTAGAAGCTTGGGGAGGAGCTACCTATGATACAGCTTATAGATTTTTAAAGGAATCTCCTTGGAGAAGGCTTGAAGCTTTAAGAGAAAGGATGCCAAATACTCTTATTCAAATGCTACTCCGAGCATCCAATGCTGTGGGTTATAGCAACTATCCAGATAATGTGGTAAAGAAGTTTATTAGAATTGCAGGAGAAAAGGGCATAGATGTTTTTAGAATTTTTGACAGCTTAAATTGGGTTGAAAATATGAAGATGCCTATAGAGGAGGCACTTAAAACCGGCAAGATTGTAGAGGGTGCCATCTGCTATACAGGAGATATTTTAAATCCCAAGGAAAAGAAGTATACACTGGATTATTATATAAAAAAAGCAAAGGAATTGGAAGCTGAGGGGTGCCACATCTTTGCAGTTAAGGATATGGCAGCACTATTAAAGCCCTATGCAGCTAAGGAACTAATAGGAGCATTAAAATCAGAGCTTAAGATTCCTGTACATCTTCATACTCATGATTCTACTGGAAATGGCGTAAGCACAGTGCTTATGGCAGCAGAGGCAGGTGTGGACATAGTAGACCTCGCCCTTGAGTCCATGAGCTCCTTTACCAGTCAGCCATCTATGAATTCTGTGGTTGAGGCTTTAAGGGGCACTAAAAGAGATACTATGCTTAACATCCATGAGCTTAATGAGCTAAGTCAGTATTATGGAAGGGTAAGAAGGGTTTATAAGGGCTTTGAAAGTGAAATGAATGCTCCTAATTCGGATATTTACAAGTATGAAATTCCTGGAGGACAGTATTCTAACCTATTGGCTCAGGTAAAAGCAATGGGGTCTGAGGATAGCTTCCTTGAGATAAAGGAGCTTTATAAGGATGCCAATGAGCTTTTAGGCAATATTGTTAAAGTAACGCCTACAGCAAAGGTGGTTGGTGATTTAGCGATATTTATGCAAAAAAACGGCCTTACTAAGGATAATATTTTAGAGAAGGGAAGGGACTTGTCCTATACGGATTCTGTGGTGGAATACTTTAAAGGTATGATGGGACAGCCTGAAGGAGGTTTTCCTAAGGAGCTTCAAAAAATAGTCCTAAAAGGGCAGGAACCTATAACCGTAAGACCAGGTTCTCTTCTTCCACCAGCAAACCTTGAGGAAATAGAAAAATATATTAAGGATAATTACTTTACCGAGGCTATGATAGATCCTATGGTTATGGATCAGAAGGTAATAAGCTATGCTTTATATCCAAAGGTTTATGAGGATTATTGTCAGCATTTTGAGGATTATAATGATGTATCTAGATTAGAAAGTCATGTATTCTTCTTTGGTCTTAGAAAAGGAGAGGAGACAACTTTATCCATTGGAGAAGGTAAGGAACTTCTTATTAAGTTCATTGATGTCTCGGATCCAAATAGTGAAGGAATGAGAAGTCTTTCCTTTGAGGTTAATGGCTCTGTAAGAGAAATTCAGATTTTAGATAAAAATCTAGAGGTTAAGTCTGATAGAAAATTAAAGGCGGATAAAAATAATCCTGCCCACTTAGGCTCTACCATACCAGGTACTGTGGAAAGAGTTCTGGTAAAGGAAGGGGACGTTGTAGAAGTGAATACCCCTATTATCGTTGTAGAAGCCATGAAGATGGAAACTACTATTGTGTCTAAGGTAAAGGGTAAAGTCGATAAAATTTACGCTGCTAAGGGGGATAGAGTAAATCAGGAGGAGCTTTTAGTTTCTTTTGTAATTGATAAGTAAGATAAGTATTTACTTCAGGAGTATTTTAAATGTTATTCCAAAGGAAATAACGTTCCATAACAATATAAATTATTTTGTTTAAGCTTCTTAAGCCTATATTGCTGTGAATAAAGTGCGGTTCCATGTGAAGGAACCGCACTTTCTCAATATCTTTAATATTTACTTATAAATAGTTATAAAGATTTTAATTTATAGATAATTAATGTGTTGCTACTGAACAAGGGATATTACTTTGTTACGGACTGTATTAATACTCTTTATGGAGCATATGAAGTAGCAACGGAATTATCTATTCTAGCCTTACGAATTTGTCCACCCTTTACTACTATGAAAGTGTAAGCTATGGCGAAAACTGCACCCATTACATAAGCAATATTCATAGGGAGGTTGAAGCCGATTTTAGCATTGCTGATATAAGTGAAGGTGATGAAGGCATAGAAGATACCAGGAATTAAAGACATAATGTATTGCATTCCTTCCTTGTGCTCCATAAGATATATGGTTATGATAGCAAAGGCGAAGATTGCTATAGTTTGGTTACTCCATGCAAAATAATTCCAAAGTGTCGCAAATCCACCAGCATCAAGCTTAGCCCAAACTAATATAGCTGCAGCTACTGCAAAGATTACTGCAGATAAGCCTAAACGCTTTCCTATGGCTTTTTGTTCTATTTTAAAGGTTTCTGCAATTATAAGTCTAATACCACGAAGGGCTGTGTCACCAGAGGTAACTGGTAGTACTATAACACCTAAAAGAGCTATTATACCGCCATACTTGCCAAGCATATCATTTGCCACGTATCCAACTATGTCAGTGGGGGCTCCTGTAACTCCTGCGTTATATACGCCCATAGCTGCTGCAGCCCAAATCATTGCGATGAAGCCTTCTAAAATCATCATGTTGTAGAAGGTCATGCGACCCTCTTTTTCCTTAGAAACACTTCTGGCAATAAGAGTATTCTGTGTTGAGTGGAAGCCTGAAACTATTCCACAGGCTACAGTAACAAAGAATATAGGTATAAGCTTTGATCCACCGGGATGAATTCCCATCCAGTTAGAGGCTGTTAAGTTATTTAAGCTGTAGCCCTTAGTAAATAAACCTAAGAAAACTCCCACTGCGGAGAAAAGAAGTATAGCACCGAACACAGGATATATTTTTCCTATGATTTTGTCTATAGGGAATATTGTTGCAACAAGATAGTAGAAGAATATTAAACCATAAATTACCCAAGTTAAAGGGTCATTAGCGGCACCGGATAGCTTGAATATTTGTTTTGCAGCTATATCACCGGGGGTGTATACGAAAACAACACCAACTAAAAGGAGCAGTAGGCAAACGAATACGTTATATACCTTGAATATTCCTTTGCTAGTGTACTTGCGTATCATTTCAGGCATCTGTGCACCCTTATTACGTATAGACATCATTCCAGACATATAGTCATGCATTGCACCGCCTAAAACGCAGCCTATAGGAATAAGAATAAATGCGATAGGCCCGAAGAGGATACCTTGGATAGGTCCTATGATAGGGCCTGTCCCAGCGATGTTTAAAAGATTAATTAAGCTGTTTTTCCATTTTTTCATGGGAACGTAGTCTACTCCGTCCTCCATTTCAATAGCTGGGGTTTTACGATCGTCAGGTCCAAAAACCTTTTCGCAGTACTTGCCATATAATGCACCGCCTGCGAACAAAATTATAAGTCCAATTATGAATGTGGTCATTAAAAATCATCCTTTCTGAGCAATTGCTCAATATGTATTAGATAAAAGTAAAAAAAATTAACAATAATTAAGAAAATATCACAATATCTTATTATAGTTGTAATTATATGTAAACGTTTAAAACAAGTCAATAATTATTTACAAATTATGTAAAATATTTTATAAATAGAAATAAAAGTATTAAAGGGACTGTGTTATAGTAAAGCTTAATTTCATATGGGGATATTCACACTTTTTACTAAAAATAAATAGTGATAAATTTAAAAAAATAAGAAGTGTTATATTAGTGAGATATATTATTTGACATAAAAAAAGAAGCTAACAGGATATTTTTCCTAGATAGCTCCTACAATTTTCTATTATTACTATACCACAAAATGGGTGAAATTTCAAGACTGGTACTTTGCTATAGTAAGCCTATAATGAGAGCTAGGAGGTGTTTTATATGGACGATTTATTTTCATTGGCACCAATAGAGAAAGTAAAAGAACAGAGTGTTTTAGAGATTTTAAATTCCAACAGCATTACATCTAAGTATGGACTTTCTTTATCTAAAAATCAGATTGAAAGGCTCATTAATAAAAGATTAAATAGCCTCAGAGAAACGGGCAGAATTGAGTTTGGTCAGGGAGTTCTTAAAGAGCTTATTTATGAATTTTGTGATTCTCCTTATATTATGCAGGAAAATTATGAGGAAACATTAGAGGAGCTTTTAGATATTTTTTATTATTATAAAAGTGAAGCCTTAGAGCAGATTTCAGATGAGGAGCTTATAACCCTTATGAAGAAATATTTTGATGGGGAATGCCAAGGCTCTTTGGATTATCTAAGAGACACTACCTTAGAGGATATATGTAGGGATACAAGATTTGACCGTAAATGAAAAGATAATAAATAAAGCGATAATAAATAAAAAATTCATAAGAAGACTTTTATTTCAAGAGGAGAAATTATGAAGGATATGGTTAAAAAAGATCCAGTGACAAATTATCTTGAGCCTTCAGCAACATATCTTAGCAACTTAACATCATATATGAATTCTCAAAAGATACTCACAGAAGAAGATGAAGCAAATATTAAAACTCAGCTTTGGGAGCTTCTTAGCAGACAGACTAATAGGTACACTATGGGAGACCACAGCTCAGTTCCTATAGAAACAGCAAAGGAGCTTCTTGAATCAATTAATTTTACTATAGCTATCTATCTTAAAGATATGGGGGACTATTCCCAAAGTGCATTTTTAATGAAAAATATCAATCTTTCTGAGCTCTTTAAGAAAGGGCAGAGGGTTATAGAGGAAAAAATTGCTGAGGGTAAGGTTCTTTTAGA
>JAEXZL010000155.1 GCA_023451395.1 Bacillota bacterium
GTTATGCACCTCTATACTGGAAATCAAAGATGGAGGGATAAAGCTTTATAAAGGAAATTATAGCAAATATAAATTATTAAAGGAGGAGGAAAGAAAGAGAGAGGTTTTTAAGTACGAAAGCTATGAAAAGGAGAAGAAACGCCTTGAGGAGCTTATATATGAAAGAAAGGAAAAGGTTAAGGGGATAAAAAGAACTCCTAGCAGAATGGGTAATTCTGAAGCAAGGCTTCATAAGATGGGAGGACAGAAGGCTAAGGAAGGCCTTGATAGAGCAATCAAAAATTTAGAAGCTAGAATTGAAAGACTAGAGGTCTCTGAAAGGCCTAAGGAAATTAAAAAAGCTCAGGTGGATATTCAGAATAGCATGGAACACCAAAATAAGGTGATTTTTAGCAGTGATGCCTTGAATAAGTCCTTTGGTTCTAAAATAATATTTCAGGACGCTGCCTTTGCAATTGAAGGAGGCATGAAAACAGCTATCATCGGAACAAATGGAAGTGGCAAAACAACCCTAATAAATATGCTAATTAAAGGAGAAGGAAACATAAGAAGCTCTAATACCTTAAAAATAGGTTATTTTAAACAGGATTTGTCCCTTCTGGAAGAGGATAAAAGTCTTATAGAAAATATTATGGATAGCAGTATTTACAGCGAAGCTTTTGTAAGAACACTTTTAGCAAGGCTTCTCTTTGAGAGAGCGGATATTAATAAAAGAGCTGATATTTTAAGCGGAGGGGAAAGGGTAAAGGGAGGAATCTGTAAGCTTTTAGTAAGTGATTTTAATGTGCTTATTTTAGATGAACCAACCAATTATCTCGATATTTACTCTCTGGAAGCGTTAGAGGAGGCTTTGAGGGAATACAGAGGAAGTATAATATTTGTTTCCCATGACAGGCATTTTACAAATACAGTAGCAGATAGAGTATTAGCCATAGAGGATAAAAAGCTAATAGGCTTTAAAGGAGGCTTAAGTGAATATCTAGAAAAAAGGAATAAGCCTAAGGATAACAGGAGCAGGGAAGAAAAAAGAATGCTCTTGGAAAATCGTAAGGCGGAGGTGATAGGAAGGCTTTCTCTCTCAATAAATGAGGAAGAGAAAAAGGAGCTGGATAAGGAGTTTAAGTATATTTTAGAGAGTATAAAAGCTTTGACATAAACTATTATTTTTTGATTAAGGAGTTTATTTTTGGGAATGTTAAGGGTAAGGAGATGATTATTATGAGTAGTAATGAAGAGCTTTTGAACTATATTTACCAAAATTCCCAGATGGGCACTAACACCATTGAACAGCTGTTAGGAATAGTTAAGGATCAAGACTTTAAAAAGCAACTAGATACCCAGCTTAAGGAATATCGAGATATAAACGATAGTGCGAAAAATCTTTTAGAAAAGAAAGGCTGTAATGAAAAGGGGGTAGGAGCCTTAAATGAAATGACAACTTATATGATGATTAATATAAAGACTCTTACGGATAAGTCCACCTCACATGTAGCAGAAATGATGATTCAGGGAAGCACCATGGGAATTATCCAGGCAACTAAAAATATGAAAAAATTCAAGGGAGAAGATAAAGAGGCAGTTGCATTAATGGAAAAGCTTCTTAAAACTGAGGAAAATAATTTTCAGCAACTAAAAAAGTATTTATAAGCTTTAGTCACAAAACATCGTCATATAAACATTAAAAAGCCCTTCCAATTAAGTTCGAAATGAAAATTAATTGGAAAGGCTTTTAAGCTTAAATATTGGAAAGGTTAAAGAACTTTAAGCTTTCTTGGGTCGTCCTGTTCTTTTGCGAGTTCTGCGTTTGCCTCTTCATTTTTTATTTCCCAATGAATTAGGAAGGTTAGGGCGGCTCTTAAAGCTATAATGGCTGCTACAGTAATGATTTCATTAAAATCTCTAACTACAACAGTTCTTAAAATTTCGCTTCCTAGCTTAAACTCTAAGCCCATGGCCATGCCCTTAGCTAGATTTAATCTAGTTAAAGGATTTTTCTTGATGTAGCTGATAATACCTTGAATTCCTGAGACGATAATAACACCTACACCCATAACCTCAAAGGCAATGATGGCGATATCTACAATAACACTAAGTAAATCATGAAAGTGTTCCATAATTACTCTCCTTTTACATCCTAAATATATATTTTTTAACTGATTAGATAATAATTATATCATATCTAAAAGTTAATAAAAGTGGTTAGAGTACTTTTAAACATCAAAGCTCCAAAAACTTTAGCAATAAAAATTTAACATAACATATTGATTAAATCAAGCTGTAAATTTGATATAATAATTAGTATAAAAGGTAAAAAATAGAAGGGGGACAATCTATGAAGATTGGAATTTTAGGTGCTGGAAATATTGCTGGTACTATGGCATATACACTTAAGCATATGGAAGAGAAGGCAGAGCTTTATGCTATTGCCTCTAGAAATCTTCAAAAGGCTGAGAGTTTTGCCTTAAAGTATGGAGTTTCAAAGGCCTATGGTTCCTATGAGGAACTCCTTAGAGATCCTGAAGTTCAGCTTGTTTACATTGCAACACCTCATTCTCATCATTATGAGCAGGCTATGGAATGTTTAAAACATGGGAAGCATGTCCTTTGTGAAAAGGCCTTTACAGCTAATGCTTCTCAGGCGGAGGAAATATTAAAGCTAGCAGAGGATAAGGGGCTTCTTATAACTGAAGCAATATGGACAAGGTACATGCCTATGAGATGGAAGTTAGAGGAGATAATTCATAGTGGGATTATTGGAGAGGTTACCTCACTCACAGCGAATTTAGGCTATATAATAAATGCGGTGCCAAGGCTCATAAGTCCTGAGCTTGCTGGAGGTGCTCTCTTGGATCTTGGGGTTTATCCTATTAATTTTGCCAGCATGGTTTTTGGGGAAGATATTGAGAGAGTAACCTCTGATTGCGTAAAGACCTCCCAAGGAGTGGATGCTCAAAATACAATAATTATTACTTATAAGGGTGGCAAGGTAGCAGTGCTCCATAGCAATATGATGGCTCTTACAGATAGATATGGAATTATAAATGGAAACAGGGGGTATATAGAGGTTAAGAATATTAACAACTGTGAAGAAGTAAAGGTTTACTCCTCCGATAGAGAGCTTTTAGCTAGCTACGAAGCACCAGAACAAATTACCGGCTATGAATATGAGGTAAGAGCAGCTATTAGGGCAATTGAAGAAGGTCAAATAGAATGTCAGGAAATGCCTCATAGTGAGACTCTTCGTATAATGAGGCTTATGGATAAACTCCGTGAGGACTGGGGAATAAAATATCCCTTTGAATCATAGTAAAATTGAGGATTTGTTTAATAATTATATTAAGAACTTATTAAGGAGGAGGATAAATTAATGGCAACAGGAAAGTCTAGAGCTGGGTCCTTATCAGGGAAGAATGAGGTGGTTGCCTTTTTAAATACTCTTGAACATCCTTTAAAAGCAGAAATAGAAGAGGTTAGGGAAATAATATTAAATGCTCACACCTCTCTAACAGAACATATAAAATGGAAGGCACCAAGTTTTTGCTATGGAGATGAGGATAGAATAACCTTTAACCTTAGGGGCAAAGATTATTTTCAATTAATCTTCCATCGTGGTAGTAAAGTTAAGGAAACCCCTGGAGATGAACCTATTCTTAAAGATACCACTGGGCTTTTGCAGTGGATAACAGCAGATAGGGCTATGATAAAATTTACAGATATTCAGGATGTGGACTCAAAAAGAGAAAAGCTTGCAGAGTTAGTAAATAGGTGGATTGAGGTTACTGATTAAAACATTATAGGAGGGAAACAGTGGAAGAGATTAGAATTTTAACAGAGGTTCCTACAGAGGTTATTCATAATGCCTTTGTAGAAGCTTTTTCCGATTATCAAGTAAAGATGGATTTACCGCTAAAGCGCTTTGAAGGAATGCAGAGGCGAAGGGGCTTTGATGGAGAGTTTTCCATTGGCTGCTTTCATGAAGGAAGGTTAGTGGGATTTATTCTAAATGGATGCAGAGAGTATAATAACAGAAAGACTGTCTATGATATGGGCACTGGAGTTATAGGAGCCTATAGAAAGAAAGGAATTACTACCTCTCTTTTTCAGGTGATAAAGAAGGTAATAAAAGAAAAAGGTGTAGAGGTATATCTTTTGGAGGTGCTTCAGGAGAATACTCCTGCAGTAGAATTGTATAAAAAGAGTGGTTTTGTTACTACAAGAAACTTTAGATGCTTTAAAAGGGATAAGGATCAGGGAAAGGTTTTCCCGTCCCAAGATCTTAAAGATGGATATAAAATAAGAGAAATGGAAATGACTAAAGAGACTTTAGAGCTATGTTCTCTATTTTGGGATTTTAATCCCTCCTGGCAAAACTCAATAGAATCTGTAATAGCTGATAAGAATAGCTTTAAGGGTATTTTTGTAAGCTTTAATGATAAGATTATTGCTTATGGTATTGTGGATAAAACCACTGGAGATATTCCTCAGCTATCAGTAGACAGAGGGTATAGGGGAAATGGTTTAGGTAAGTTTCTCTTAAGAGAGCTTGAAAAGGCTACAGCTTCGGACAAGCTATCTATACTAAACGTGCAAGAGGGTGCAGGTAATATGGAAGACTTTCTTATGAAGAATAACTTTGTAAATTATGTAGATCAGTATGAAATGATATTAGAAATATAAATAATGGTGATGAATAAAAAAAGCTGAGAGTCTCAGCTTTTTTATCTATATATTTATTACTAAGTGAATTTTATTTCCAGAAGGATCTTGGGTAATATAATAGTCTTCATTGGCATAGGTAGCATATCCATGGTTCTTTAAAGCCTCAAGGTGAAGCTTTCTCTTGGCTTCGCTCCCAAAGACAACATTATAATAGCTAAGCCCAGCACTGTTTTTTTCAGGAGTAGATGCTCCTTTTCCTTGCCAGGTGTTTATACCTATATGATGATGATAACCTCCATCTGATAGGAATATAGCATTGTAGTAGGGAAGTACTATTTGAAAGCCTAAACCCTTAACATAAAATTCTGAAGCTTTTTCTAAATTTGATACATGAAGGTGTATATGACCCATAATAGTATTTTCAGGGAGACCCTGCCAAGGTTCTATCTCCTCCTTTAGAAGGCTCAATGAGTCTAAAGGATCTGTAGTCATAATTATTTTATCGTGAGATCTTCTCCAGTGAGAGGAAGGCCTGTCACTATAAACCTCTATTCCATTGCCATCGGGGTCATTTAGATAAAGTGCTTCACTTACATAATGATCAGAAGCTCCAAGAGGGATTTCAAGTGCTATAAGATACTGTAAAAAGGATGCTAAAGAGCTGCGGTTTGGTAATAACAGAGCAAAGTGATAGAGACCAGTTCTTTTCTCTTTTTTTGGTTGAGGCTTATCTGGTACTTCTAAAATAAGCAGTGGCCTTTTTCCATCTGCTGTTAGCTCAGCCCTTCTTTCGTCTTTTCTTAAAAGACTAAAGCCTATAATCTCTTTATAGTATTTTATTGATTTATCTAAATCTGTTACCTTAAGTGCTACTATATCTACAAAGGTGACAGGTTTTTTATGATAATTATTCATACTTACTCTCCTTTCAATTTGAACATGTTTTTTTTAATGTTTTTTTCTATTTTTGAATATTTTTTTCTTATAGTTGTGAACATTTATACAGAAGCTTTTCATGGTTAATCTCTAAGATTTTTTAGTTGAAAATATACCCTATAATGGTATATTATATTCTTGGTAAGATTTATACAAGTAGTAATATTTTAGTGACTAGGTAATAAAAATAGTACCATGGGAGGAGTGAACTGCTATGAACTATGAAGGAAGTGACACTAAATTCAAAAAAGAAGTCTGCCCTGTAGCTCATGCACAAAAATTAATTGCAGGGAAATGGAAGATAACAATTCTGTGGTATCTAAGCCAGGAGAAGAAAAGGTTTAATGAGCTGTTAAAACTATTGCCAGGAGTATCTAAGGGCATACTTACAAGGCAGCTTAGAGAGCTTGAGGAAGATGGAATGATACATAGAGAGGTTTATCCTGAGGTTCCTCCTAAGGTGGAATATTCTCTTACAGAGCTAGGTGAAAGCTTTATACCTATACTAGATAGTATGAGGCAGTGGGGTAAATCAAATCTAGATTTAAAATAATTAGCATATAGCTTTAGAAGGGATAGATATAATTATGATTAGTCTACAGGATATAAACTGCTATCTTTTAGATATGGATGGCACTATATTTTTAGGAAAAGAGCTAATAGATGGAGCCTTGGAATTCATAGAGACCTTAAGAAGACAGAATAAAAGGTACATTTTTCTTACTAATAATTCTTCAAAGAATAAGGAAGAATATCTAAAAAAGTTGAGAGACTTTGGAATAGAGGTAAAAAAAGAGGAGGTTTACTCTTCCGGTGATGCTACAATTCACTTTATTAGAAAGCGGAAGGAAAGAGCTAGAATCTTTCTTCTGGGAACACCTGCCTTAGAGAAGGAATTTACAGACGCAGGCTTCAATCTTGTGAGAGAGCGGGGCAAGGAGGTTGATTATGTAATTCTTGCCTTCGATACTACCCTTACCTATGAAAAGCTTTGGATTGCCTGTGATTATATAAAAGAAGGGGTAGAATATATAGCCACCCATGGTGATATTGTATGTCCTTTAGAAAACAACAAAACCATGCCTGATGCAGGGGCTATTATAGAGCTTATAAAGGCTGCTACAGGATTAGTTCCAAAGATTATTGGAAAGCCAGAGACACCAATTATTGATGCTATTACTGAGGTCTATGGAGTAGGAAGAGAAGAGGTCGCCATGGTGGGAGATAGACTATATACTGATATAAAAATGGGGGAAAGAAATAATATTACCTCCATATTAGTTTACTCTGGAGAAACCACAAAGGAATTATATTTATCTTCAAATATCACCGCTGATTATCAGTTCCCTTCTGTAAAGGAACTTGGACAAGCTCTTAAAAAGGGTGAGCCTGCCCTTGAGATATAAAGGGCGAATACATCATTAAAGCGTGATTTTCCGTTATAAATTCTTCCTTTAATAAATTCCCATGAATATCAAAGCTTCTTCTGAACAATTCATTATGGCGACTGAACCCTCCCCAAAATTCAGTTGCCATTTTATGATTCTTTTCAATTATTTTATAGGTATAAAGTGCTGGAGAATCGGATAGCCATTCTCCTTCAAGATATTCCTTACCAACCTTTAAGAAAAGCTGAAAGTCAGAAGTGGTATCATTACGAATCATCAAATCTCTATAAGGATAGATACAAGTTGCTCCGCTACCAAAGGGCTGTGTACGATTTTCATCAGGAAATACATCGAAGGAATGGCGATAGCGTTCAATAATTGTAAGAGGGGTATGAAGAGTCATCCAATAAATTAGGTTTGACAATTGACATAGACCGCCTCCAACGCCAGGTCCAAAGTTTCCGCAAAAGAGAACCATACCATCCACATAACCTTTCTTATAGGTTGGTTTTCCAATGAGCTTCCAGTAGCTAAAGGTTTCTCCAGGGTGAATAATAATACCGGTAATCCTATCCACTGCAAGATTTAAATTAGTTATTTTATTATATTGATACTTCATGTCCACATCCTTTAACTGTCGTAGAAGAAGAGATCTATGAGAAAAATGACTATAAGGGAGCCGAGAAGCAGAGTGGTCCTTTGAAAAATTATGCTTACCTATAAGCCATAAGGCATAACGAGAATAGGTGTAATATAGTTTCCCCAATTTTAGACGAAGCTTTGAGCGATTGATTGGCTTTAAATCATTGATTTTTTTTTCTATGCACAAAAAAACCTCCTAAAAATATACTTGAGAATTTTTTGCTGTCTTTACCCTATGGAGTTGTTTTTTTCATTTTTTATAAGGCAGAAATGAATTAGAATAAAAATTCAATAATTAATTTTATTATACTATATAGCATGATTTTTTTAATAATTAATCCTTTTATTAATCAAGGATATTCTCTACCTTTTCTATGCTTTCCTCATAGCCTATAGCGAAGTTATGCGCTTTACCATTCTTTATATGAAGATGTCCACTGAGAGCGTTTATAGCTCTATATATCTCATTTTTACTGAAATCATCTGTTTGTGAAGCAAAAAAGATATATTCCTCCCCCTTTTGAGGTAGTGGCCTGCCATTAAAGATAAGCTGAATATTGGATTTTTCAAGTCTTTCTTTGCTGTACTTCTTCTCCAAGATGTCTTTTTCAGCCCCATTAAATTTTGAGTATTCTAGAAAAGGAACTGTACCTCCAGAGGAGAGGATTATAACTGCATCACCAGGAGTTATGTTACCTTTATATATTTTCGAGGTTTTTAAAGTGTATTCTGTAACTAACCCTGGCCCCTTCATATAAGAATGACTCTTAACAATAATTCCTTTAACAACAATTTGAGAGTTATCCTTTAGTGCCTTTATATCTTTATAATCATTTCTAATCTCAGATTTTATATTTAAGGTGATAAGATCCTGTCCTTCATGAATATTCTCTTCTTTAGAGTCCTGAAGCACAGGGAGGGAGGCATCTGAACTATTGGTTTCCCTGCAGCTAAGAAAAAATAAGCAGAATAATAATGTGAAAGATATAAGTATAGACTTTTTCAAAAGATTTATCTCCTTTTTACAGATATCTAAAAATAGTATATGAAATTAATCATATATATATTTACATAAATAAAACCGACATCCTTATTTGATGTCGGTAAGTAAGTTTTAAATATTTTTTTTATTCTTTAAATTATTCTTGGCCCTTTTTAACCCAAGAAGCAACCTCTATTGTTCTCCTAGTCTGATGATATACGGCTTCTTTAACATCCTCTACCATCTTTCCGTCCTGACCTTGAGTTACTGAAGTTCCATAAGGATTTCCTCCTGCTGCAAAAAGCACAGGGCTTGTAAAGCCTGGAGCTGCAATTATTGCTCCCCAATGCATCATTGAAGTATAAAGTGCCTTTACTGTGGCTTCCTGTCCTCCATGAGGATTTGATGCTGAGGACATAGCACTTACAACCTTATTCATGAGCTTGCCTTGAGCCCAAAGACCACCCTGAATATCTATAAATTGCTTCATCTGAGAAGGAAGATTACCGAAACGAGTTGGTGCACTAAATATTATTGCATCTGCCCACTCTAAATCTTCTGAAGATGCTACTAGAACATCCTTTGTGCTTTCAATATGAGCCTTCCAGGCTGGATTTGATTCAATTGCTGCATCTGGAGCCAGCTCCTGAACCTTTCTTACTCTAACCTCTGCTCCCATTTCCTTTGCTGCTTCCTCAACCCATTTTGAAAGCTGATAATTAATTCCTGTACTGCTGTAATATACAACAGCTAATTTAACATTTGCCATAAATATACTCCTTTCAAATTCAAATAATATTATATTAGTTAATTATTTTTTGTAAGTTATTTTATAAATATATTATTTCACTTATAAAGCCTATAGTCAATAGAACCAAATTATTATTCACATAATATACATATTAAAAATTAGCCCGTATTTTGACAAAAGAACTAAATTATATGTCATTTTGGAAGATTAGACTATGGTAAAGGAATAAATATAATATAATAGAAATTAGATTGAAAAGGGGGCGTATATGATGCTAAAGGTCAATGGAGTTACCAAAAAATATGGAAAGCTAGTGGCTAATGATAATATCAGCTTTCAGGTGGGAGATGGAGAGATTGCTATTTTGCTTGGACCTAATGGTGCTGGAAAATCTACCATTATTAAGTGTATTTCTGGACTATTAAGATTTCAGGGGGACATCGAGATAAACGGAAATCATAATAAGAGTTTAGAAGCAAAGAGAGATTTGGGCTATGTACCTGAAATGCCTGCTATTTATGATCTTTTAACAGTTGAAGAGCATCTTGAGTTTATTAGAAGAAGCTATAGCCTTGAAAGGGACGAGGAGTATGAAAGGAAGCTTCTAGAAAGACTGGAGCTTTGGGATAAGAAAGACAAGCTTGGTAAGGAACTGTCAAAGGGAATGCAGCAGAAGCTAAGCATATGCTGTACACTTATTCATAAACCTAAGGTTATTATTTTCGATGAGCCTATGGTTGGTCTTGATCCCCATGCAATAAAAGAGTTAAAGGTTATGTTTAAGGAACTAAAAAATAATGGAGCATCACTTCTTATAAGCACTCATATGTTAGATAGCGTAGAGGATTACTGGGATGTTGCTCATATAATGGTTAATGGTTCCTTTGCTGCTACTAAATTCAATGGAAAAAATGATACAGGAGAGGATAAAACCTTAGAAGAGCTCTTCTTTGAGATTACAGAAGGGAAGGAGAATTAGCATGCAGGGGTTATTATATCTTTTCTTAACTAGGATGAAAAACCGCCTTAAGGAGCTTGTAAAAAGTCCTAGCAAGCTGATATTAACCATAGCAATTATAGCAATAATGGCTTTTGTAATATTTGCTGGTAATATGTCTGATGGTGAAGGGAGTACCCATAGAAGTATAGAGGAACTTTATGCAATTATATTTGCTCTTTACTCTTCTATGTTTATTTTAGTAAGTTATGGTGGCTTTAATAGAGGAGCAAGCCTCTTTTCTATGGCTGATGTGAATATTTTATTTCCTTCTCCTATAACTTCTGTTAAGATACTATTTTATGGGCTTATACAGCAGATAGGTAATTCACTGCTTTTAGGGCTTTTTCTAATATTCCAGTATGCTTGGCTTCATGACGTTTATGGTGTAACTATAGGTGGGCTAATAATTATTTTAATTGGCTATGGAATTACAGTTTTTTGTGGCCAGCTCACCGCCATGGTGATATATTCCTTAACAAGCTCTCGGGAAGAAAGAAGGAAGGTTGCAAAAGCAATTTTTGCAATAACAATTGGAATTTTTTCAGGAGGAATATTATTTACTTCTTATGGAATGCAAGGGACAGCTATAGAAAAGCTAGTAAAAGGTGCTAACGGTACTATTGCAGCCCTCTTTCCCTTAGGTGGATGGATTAAAAGCTCTGTGTCAGGAGCTTTATCTAAAAACTATCTTCTGCTTCTCTCAGGATTAGGTGCTGTGATATTATATGTAATTGCTATCGTTCTTCTTATAGTTAAAAAGAAGGCAGATTATTATGAGGATGTGCTTCAGGCTACAGAGGTAAGCTTTAGTGCCATAACCAGTAGAAAGGAAGGGAGAATAGGAGAAGCTGCTCCCCAAAATATAAAGCTTGGAAAGACGGGAATTAATAAAGGCTTTGGAGCCAGCACCATTTATTATAAGCAGAGGCTGGAAAGCAGAAGGGCCAGGACATTATTTTTAGATATGCCTTCCTTGCTTTTTATAGCAATGGTTATAGTCTTTAGCTTTATAATGAAAAATATTGGAATAGCTGCGGTTTTTGCCTTTTCTACCTATATGCAAATTTTTACTATAGCATTAGGAAGATGGGTGAAGGAGCTTATTTATCCTTATATTTACCTGATACCTGAACCGCCTTTTAAAAAGCTCATAAATTGTATAAGAGAAAGCTTTCCTAAAATGCTTATGGAGGCAGTGCTTATGTATATACCTGTAGGGATTATTTTAAAGCTCAGCCCTGTAGCCATATTATTATGCATACTTGCTAGGCTTTCCTTTGGCTTTCTTTTCATAGCAGGAAATTTATTAGTGGAGAGAATATTTGGAACTACTACCACAAAGGGACTTTTGATGATCTTTTACTTCCTCACTTTGATAATTCTTGTTATTCCAGGCATCCTAGCTGCGGTAATGTTAACTCTTTCTGGTTTTATTATAATCTCTGAAGATATTACTATTTTACTATCCCTTGCAGTAGTAAATATTCCTATTTCTTTATTGATTATATTCCTCTGCAGAAATGTTCTTGAATATGCAGAGTTAAACAATAAGTAGGTTGATTAAAAGAATATAATATAGCACATTAAGCTGTTAATCTATGATTAACAGCTCTTTTTTCTTTTAAAGTGGAGAAAAAGAAAAATATTAGTAGATTTGCTATATATTTTATCTTTCTATTTACAAATAGTATATCACTATATATAATATAAGATATGCTAATAAGTGAGGCAGGGTTTATTAATAACTATGGAAATAGCGGAGGTATAATAAATGAAGATAATATTATTAGGGGCTCCAGGAGTAGGTAAAGGAACCCAAGCGAAGCTTATAAGTAAAAATTATAATATTCCACACATCTCCACAGGAGATATTTTACGTTACAACATAAGTAAACAAACTCCCTTAGGCCTAGAGGCTAAGAGCTATATGGAAGCGGGAGGACTTGTACCTGACGAGCTGGTACTGTCAATAGTTAAGGACAGACTGTCTCAGGAAGACTGTAAAAGAGGGTACATTCTAGATGGTTTTCCAAGAAATCTAGAGCAGGCAAGGGCCCTTTCTGAAATGTTAAATAAAATTAAGATGAACATTGATAGAGTGTTTTTAATAGATGTTATAGAGGAAGATATCCTTGAGAGAATATCTGGAAGAAGATTCTGCGAGAACTGTGGTTCAAGCTATCACATAAAATATAATCCTTCAAAGCTTGGAGATAGCTGTGAGCTTTGCGGTGAGCCTTTAATCCAGAGAACTGATGATAGAAGAGAGGTTGTTCTAGATAGGCTTACCATATATAATAAAAGCACTAGACCTATTGCGGATTATTATAATGCCTTAGGAATATTAAGTAAAATACAAGGCAATAGTAAAATAGAAGATGTTTTTAATGAAATCTGCTGTCAGTTAGAAGCAGTATAAATTTAATAAAAGACAGTTTAGCCTGTAGTTTTGATAATTCTAATAAAGTTTTCAAAACTACAGGCTTTTTTGTTATATTTCAATACAGGAGCAACTTATCATAAAGGAAAGAATATAGAATATCATTGAGGAGATAGCATATAGATGATATTATGATAATTAAGAAACTATAGTAGAGGTGAATGATAGTGAAATTTAAAATGGTACACACCAATTTCAATGTGTCTGATGTGAATATTAGTATGGATTTTTATAATAAAGCTTTAGGATTAAAAGAAGTAAGAAGGATAGAAAGAGAAGGTTTTGTAATTGTTTTTCTTGAAAATGATGAAGCAAATTATCAATTAGAACTTACACAGCTTTATGATCATCCCCAAAAATATGATTTAGGAGAAAATGAGTTTCATTTGGCATTTCATGTAGATGATTATGAAGCAGCTCATAAGCTCCATAGTGATATGAATTGTATCTGCTATGAAAACCCAGCTATGGGTATCTACTTTATTCAAGATCCAGATGGATATTGGCTTGAGGTTATACCAGCAAAAAGATAAGTAAGCTTTAGTGCATTATAAGATAATTAAATGTACTATAAGATATAAGGAGCAATCACTAATAAAAAAAAGTGATTGCTCCTTTCGAAATTTACGGAAGAATCATTATTAGATTCTGCCGTAAATATTTTAAATTATGCTATAATATAAGTGATTTGGCGGTAAATTCTGATAATATAATTGAAGTATGCATTATATTATGAAACTAGGGGGAGTTATTATGAAACAGCTAGCTTTTATTGGAGTAGGAGTAATGGGGAAATCTATGGTTAGAAACCTTATGAAAAAAGGGTTTTCTGTAAATATCTATACCAGAACTAAGAGTAAGGCAGAGGATATAATAGAAGAAGGAGCTTCATGGAAGGATACCATAAAGGATTGTGTGAAAGGCTGCGAGGCAGTGATCACCATAGTAGGGTACCCCCAAGATGTGGAGGAGGTTTACTTTTCCTCGGAAGGAATAATAGAATGTGCTGAAAAGGGCGCTTATTTAATAGATATGACTACTACTAGCCCAAGGCTTTCAGAAGCAATTTATCAAGAAGGAAAGAAGAAGGGACTAAAGGCAATGGATGCCCCTGTATCTGGTGGGGATACTGGAGCAAAAAATGCTTCTCTTGCTATTATGGTAGGAGGAGATAAGGAGGACTTTGAGGCCTGTAAAGAGATATTTGAGGCAATGGGTAATAATATTGTCTATGAAGGAAATGCAGGAGCTGGTCAGCATACAAAAATGGCTAATCAGATAGCCATTGCTGGTGCAATCTCAGGTGTATGTGAAGCTTTAACCTATGGAGAGGCTGCTGGGCTTGATCTTGAAAAACTATTGGCAACTATTGGCACCGGTGCTGCTGGAAGTTGGCAGCTATCAAATATGGCTCCTAAAATTATAAAGGAGGATTATGCACCAGGCTTTTATCTTAAGCATTTTATAAAAGATATGACTATAGCTCAGGAGGAAGGTTTGAGATATAATAAGGAGCTTCCAATGCTTGATAAGGTACTTGAAATCTATAAGGAGCTTCAGCATAAGGGTTTTGGGGATTTAGGTACACAGGCACTTATAAAGTATTATGAAAAGTAGACTTTGAGAATTAACTTGGTTCTTATATTGTCCATGCTATTTTTAGGTAGTATCATATAAAGTATAATTTAGAATTATGGAATGGAGCATAAAAAGTGGAAAAGAGAAAGGCTATTAGAGTAAGAAGGACAGCAAAACTTAGAGGTTTGTTACCTTTTAGAAATATCTTATATTTTATTTTGATTCTTATTTTTATGGAACTTGTCTTCCATATTGCTATTTATAAAAGTATTGATTGGGATATTTTTTATCCTATTATATTTTCAGTGCCTATTGGTGGCTTTTTAGGAGTCATCACAGGACTCTTTAACAAAAGAGTGAATTATATCCTTACTGGTGTAATAACAGGCCTTTTAGGCCTTAGTTTTGCAGCTCAAAAGATATATTTTTATGTCTTTAAGGTATTCTTATCAATTTATTCTATAGGAACGGGAACTGGACAGGTATTGGAGTTTTGGAAGGAGATACTTATTGCTATTGCTTCAAACATTCCTTATCTTGTGATTTTTTTCATACCTCTGATTTTTTTACTGGTTTATGAAAAGAAAAACCTGAATTTTAGTAAAAAGCCTTTAAAGCAGTCTTTAGTACTCTTTGTAGGAAATATTGCCATTTATCTGGTTTGTTTATTATCTATAGCTTTAAGCGGTAAGGATGTATATTCTCCTTATGATCTTTACTTTAACAATTTCGTAATGGAGCTTTCTATGAAGAAGCTGGGGAATTCCACAACCACAGCCTTGGATCTAAAAAGGGTGGTTTTTGGGGTTAAGGATCAGGGACTTCCAACAGACTTTCCAGATGAGGATGTTGAAGTACTGAATCCTGTGGAACCAGGGGAAGAAGAACCAGATTATGATACTTCACCTAATATTATGAATATTAATTTTAAAGATCTGGCCGCTTCTGAAAGCAATGAAACCTTAAAGAATATGCATCAATATTTTGACAGCCAGGAGCCTACGAAAAAAAATAAGTATACAGGGATCTTTGAGGGCTATAATCTTATATTTTTAACAGCAGAGGGCTTTTCACCTTATGCTGTTCGGGAGGATGTTACTCCAACACTTTATAAAC
>JAEXZL010000179.1 GCA_023451395.1 Bacillota bacterium
GCCATATCCGCTGTCCTGTTCCATTCCTGACTTGCTTCGTTATCAGCTTTGATTTCCTCCGCTTTTGGATTGTTCTTGCCGATTTTCTTGGTAGGCAGATACACGCTGTTTTTATCAAATACTTTCAGGTGCTGTTCGGGATCTGAAATATAACTGTTGATAAGGGTGGTGTAAAACTCCTTTTCTCCCTCAAGAAACGCTTCACTCTTGTAGCGGTCATCTTTTACCGAAAACAGATGACTTTCTTGAATTTGGAGGAATACTATGGACAAGCATCCCATTGTTCCTATTAATTGTTATTTTCAAGGCTGCTATAACCCTGAGTTTGAAAAGGCAATTGAAAGGTGTAAGGAAAAATGTTATAAATACAACCAGCTTTCACCAAATGATAAGGTGGCACAAAAAGAAATCTTATCTGACTTGATTGGTAAAATGGGTAAAGATGTTATTATTACTCCACCATTCTGGTGTGATTAT
Source organism: Bacillota bacterium (assembly GCA_023451395.1). Taxonomy (GTDB): domain Bacteria; phylum Bacillota; class Clostridia; order Clostridiales; family Clostridiaceae; genus JAEXZL01. The sequence goes on from JAEXZL010000179.1 coordinate 478, forward strand.
GGTTACAATATAACTCTTGGGGATTATTTTTATTCAAACCATAATATGATAATAACTGATGGTGCAAAGGTAACCTTTGGTGATAATGTTTTTGTTGCACCAAATTGCTGCTTCACAACTGCCGAGCATTCTATTGACCCAGAGCAGAGGAAGGCTGGAATAGAAGTGGCAAAGCCTATTACAATTGGAAATAATGTCTGGATTGGTGCAGGTTCAACGATTGTTGCAGGTGTTACCATAGGTGATAATACTGTAATCGGTGCTGGAAGCGTTGTAAAAAAATCAATACCAGAAAATGTAATCGCCATAGGTGTGCCATGCAAAGTATTAAGAACAATCACAGAAGAAGATAAACACCGATATCCCATATATGAGGGGAGTATTAATAAACATAAATTCCAGTTTATAACGTTGGTAAATTACAATTTTATTAAGGCAAGGAAAAAGCCCCTTACACAATTCTACAAGTATTGTGTAAGGGCTTAACTTAAGGAAACAAACATTTAAATAAATGACATTGCCAATTTAGGTAATTATTTCTTAATTTTAAAATAAAATTCTATTATTTATTGTAATTTAAAAATCTATAACCGTTCCAATAAATACAGGAAGCTTTGTTTCATTATCAATTATGGCATATACAAAGGGCCTATCTAACATTACCTTTTTCTCCTCTATAACAGCGGACTCTGTTTTCATCTCTACACTGGTTACTGCCCCAGCCTTAGTTCCCTTTTCATCAACAGAAATAAAGGTCTTGTGAAGCACGTTACCTATATAAATATTTCCGTAGGAAGAGCTTCCCAGAGCTTTAAAATTAGCTAAAGAAGCATTAAAAGCATCTTTAATACCAAGAGTTATTAGAGGTTCATTTAAATTTTTCTCATATTCATAGCTAAACTTAGGAAGAGTTGCGGACACTTGTGTTTTTACAGAATTATTAATAAGGCTAATAAAGTTTTCTCCAGTTAGTGAATTGATATAGCTGTAATAATCTACGCCCTCTTTTGGAAGGAGAGCTACAAAACTGTAAAGATCATCGGCATATGGGCGGATAAATCCAGTTACCATAGCATCCTCTATATAGCTATTTTCTTCAGAGCGCATAAATTCAACAGAGGTTATATCTCCTGACAGCTCCTTAAAATCTCCTTTATATATATCAGTCTTATTATAGATATTCTTCCATTCTGCATCAAAGGCCACTGCATTTATAAGATACATCACTGTATCAATATCAATTTTATCTATGATCTTATCAATCATGCCTTTAGTATTATTCTCCACCCACTTATTTATATCCTTAGGGGTTTTAGAAGAATTAAAATCTGACTTATATATAGAAGCATTATAATAAGAGGCATTAGTTTTTAGAAAATCTTCTTTAACCTTTAAGCTTTCCTCATCCCTAAACCAAATAGAATTTGCAATGGTCATCTCAGACTTTTTACTATTAGGAAGGTTTTTTAAGTAGCTATAAAGATTATCATTAAGACCCTGAAGATTTCCCTTGCCTGCGAGAAGTGATTCCATTTCTTTAAGAGTGTTATCCTCGGCTCCATTTGCAGTCATAGCCAGAGCCAAAAGTACTGAGGTAGGAGATATGAGAGAATTTTTATCCTTTGTTATACTTTCTTTAAAAAGCTTAAGGGAAAAGTCTGCACTTCCAGATATAAAGGTATCATCTAAGGTGATAGCCTCCACTGCTTCAGCTTTAACGCCCTTCATTAAATCTGCGGAATTTAGAGATATTATTTCTTTTGTACAAGCTGTAAGAGCAAGTGATGCAATAAGAGATAAAATAATATAAAGCTTATATCTTCCTTTCATAGCGGAACTCTCCTTATAATTTTTAAAATTAAGTTTCTACCCTTTATACGTGGAGGAGTCAAAAAGGTTACAGAATATTTTGAAATACAAGATGAATTATAGACAATTCTATAATATTATTTTCAATAAATTTACTTAATGAGCATGCTAAAATTTATATACATTTATAATTATTAGCATTAGTTTAATAAATTTCTACTTCTTAAAACAGCATATACTTAATTGTGATAATTATTTGTTAAAAATCTGTTACATTTTAACATGATTAAAGAAATATAGTCTTAATTTGCGATGAAAAAAAGTAGAATTTTATAGGAAAAAATGTAATGATAAATATATAGGGGATATAAGGGAAAAATGTGCGAAAGGGGCATTTTATGATAGAGCGGGATGAAGAGGGCAAGCCCTCATTAGCAAAATGGTCCATGGCTGCAGTGCTTTTATTCTTTGTCCTTATAACTTTAAAAATAATAAATAATTTCATTACGGTACATATAGTTCTTCACCTTGGGGTGCTCGTAATGGGTACAGGCACTGCTCTGCTAATAATACATACATTCTCTTTTAGAAAAGAAGGAGAGCTTGATTTTATCGCAATTAATTATGGTTTTTTAGGGGTCCTATCTTTATTCTCTATTCTAGCTCTCATAAATCCGATAAAGGTGGATATGACGAATCTTCATGACGAACTTTGGATTTTTCAAAGGGGTTATGAAGCCTTTGTGCTTTTGTTTTTCCTATTCAAAAAAAATAAACACCTAAATTACAATAGAATAATATTTATAAACAGCCTTATTTTCTCAATGTTCTTTCTTATGGTCTTTTACTTTAAAAAGCTTCCCACTACCTTCCAGGTGGGCAATGGATATACTCCCTTTAGTTTTATAAGCAATTCCTTAATTCTTGCTATTTTCCTTTTGTTAGCTATAAAGGTATTTAGAGAAAGAAGGAAGAACCCTAAGGAAGTAGTGAGGTTTGTCTTGGCAAGATTTTTATTAGAGGCATTAATAGTCTCTGATTTTTTATTCTTTCAGTTCAAGGGAAACTTTTTTCAGGAAGCAATACTGGTATCGGAGCTTTATCTTGTTCTATTTATATTTAAAAAGCGAATAATAAATGTCATAGAAGAGCTGCAAAGGAGCTGCCTAGGCCTTAAAGAGGAAAAGGAACTATATAAGGCTCGCTGTCAAGGCTATGATATCTTATTAGAGGACTTCCCTGAAGCAATACTCATTGTGAAAAGAGGAAGAATTGTATATGGCAATAAGAAGCTTCAGGAGCTTTTAAAGCTTCAAGAAAGAGAAAAAATTTATGACAGAAGCTTTAGTTCCTTTATAAGGAAAAAGGATAAAAAGATGATTATTACTTTAATTAGAGAAAAAGGACTTATAGATAGACCTGTAGAAGTAAGTATATCTATAGAAAGAAGTTCTTTTCCTTTAGAGTTAAAGGCCCTGAGATTTGATAAGGAATGCTGTGTGGTTTTTACCTTAAGAGAGATTCAAGATGAGCTTCAGACAGCATTCTTAACAAATATATCCCATGAGGTAAAGACACCTATTAATGTTATGTATTCAGCACTTCAGCTTCAGAAAAAATATTTAGAGGAGCTGTCCTTAGAGGATATTAAAAAATATAATCATATGATACTAAAAAATTGTCAAAGACTTATTCGTCTTACCAATAACATAATAGATGCAGGTAAAATAAGTAAGGGCTTCTTAGAGGCAAAGCTAGAAGTAGAAAATATAGTACAGGTGATAGAAGACACGGCACTTTCAATAACTAACTACGCCAAGGAAAAGGAAATTAATATAATTTTTGATACTGAGGCCGAAGAATTTTACTCAAAATGTGATGCTGACTTTTTAGAAAGAATTATATTAAATATACTATCAAATGCAATAAAATATGGTAGGCAAGGTGGAATTATACATATTAACATGTATAGTTCAAAAGAAGATACTGTTGCTATAGCTATCAAAGATGACGGTATAGGAATTCCAAAGAGTATGCAGCAAAGGGTTTTTAGATGTTTTGAAAGGCTTGATAAAACTCTGTACAGAGCTAATGAGGGCAGTGGAATGGGACTTTATTTAGCCAAAGCTATGGTGGAACTTCAGGGAGGGAGCATCGATATAAATAGCGAGCTTATAGCAGGTACAGAAATTCTTATAACTTTTCCGAAATTTACTGAAAGTATTAATAGAAAAGATACGATAATTAAAGAAAAAAGTATAGACATAAATGAAAAAGTAGATATTGAGTTCTCTGACATTTATATGTAGAAAGTGGATAAGATAAATTTGAAGAAGTGGGGGGATTGTTATATGACTGAAGAAAACAATAAGCTAGGAACTATAAAGATTGTAGGCTTATCATTAATAGCACTAATATTTTTCATATATATTGCAGGAGTTAATTATTTGCTTTATCACACTCTTTTAGAAATTATAATTATAGTGATAGGAATGAGCCTAATAATTATTTCTCTTGTAACACAAAAAATTAGCGATAATAATTATTTTAGCTTTATGGGCTTAACCTATGGTATTGTGGCTTTAATTAATATCTTTCACCTTATTACCTATAAGGGTATGAATATAATAGGTGTTGGTGCTAATGTTGCAACGCAGCTTTGGATTGCTCAGAGATATTTTGAGGCAATAGCTCTTTTGATATCCTTTAAATATCTAACGAGAAAGATTAATATAAAAAATGTTATAATCAGTAATATAATAGCGTACATAGCCTTAATGCTCAGTATTTTTGTTTTTAAAGTTTTCCCTCAATGCTTTATTGAAGGGTATGGACTTACGGATTTTAAAATTTACAGCGAATATATTATTGCATTTCTTTTTATAGTTATTATTATTCTATACTATAAGAATATGAATAATAAAAATCTCCAGAATAAGGCAAGCTTCTTAATAACTTCTATGGTTTTTAAAATTATTTCAGGCCTTTCCTTTGTGATTTATATAAATGTATATGATATATCAAATTTTATGGGGCATCTTTTTAATTTTATATCATATATTTTCCTTTATATAGCATTAATACAAGCTTTATTGAAGGAGCCTTACCAGAGTTTATTTCAGGGTCTAAGTGATAAGGTTAAGAAGCTGACTCTTTCAAAAGAGGACCTAGAAAAAAAGCTTAGGGAATTAGAAATTTCTCATGGTATTTATGAGGACCTAATAAGGACAATGCCTAAAGGTATAATAGTACTAGAAGGACGGAGCATTATATACATTAATAGCTATATGGAAAAGCTTCTTAAGATAAAAAAAGAAGACAAGATTTTAGATAGAAATATTTACGAGTTAATAGATGTTACCTGCCATGATGATTTAAAGGATAAATTAAGACTTCTGGATCAGGAGAAGGGCTTTAATGAGGAACATGAGTGCCTTATAAGGTGGGAAAGAGATAAGTATCCTGTAAAAATTGCTGGATATAGCTTTAAAAGTAAGGGAAGCAGAATCATTGTATTTAATTTAGAGGTAGTAGATAAATAAATAATCCCCTAAGATATTGAAGGATAGTGCTATCCTACTTATCTTAGGGGATTTTACTATTCATAAGATTAATCAATAACTTATAGCAGTGAAGAGAAAATCCTTGTAACTCCTTCAATCATACTATTAAGTCTGCCAGAGGCTTCGTATTCCTCTAAAGTAAACCTTCTGCATTTTTTTAAATCTTGAAAGAATATTTCTTCAAGCTCTATAGTTGCTTCTTCATCATAAATTACAGAATTTATTTCATAATTAAGCTCATAGCTTCTTCTATCCATATTTGCAGTACCTACAGTGCAGATTTTACCATCGATAGTCATAGTTTTAGCATGAATGAAGGAGTTCTTATCATAAAAGTACACGTTAACTCCACTGCGCATCAAATCTCCTAAATAGCTTTTTGAAGCACAGTTTACTACAAAATGATCTGCCTGCTCCGGAAATATTATTCTAACATCCACCCCTCCTAAAGCTGCTATTCTTAAGGTATCCATTATTGCTTCAGAAGGCACAAAATAGGGAGTGGTTATATAGATATGGTCTGTGGCCACAGATATCATTTTTAATACCCCCTGCATTATAGCAGGATATTCTGAATCTGGACCGCTTTTAACCAGCTGCATAGGGATTTTTCTTTTGGTAGCCTGAGCTACAGGAAAATATTTTTGAAACTCCTGATCATAAAATAAATATGTATTGGTAGCCTGCTGTATAGTTAAGAAGTCATCTAAAAATACAGCTTGAAGACCTAATACAAAATCTCCTTTAATCATCATATGGGTATCTCTCCAATAACCCATTTTACTTTTGCCAAGATATTCATCACCTATATTAATACCACCGGTAAAGCCCACCTTACCATCAATTACTACTATCTTTCTATGATTTCTAAAGTTAATCTGAGTATTTATGGCTCGGAGGAGTGGAGCTAGGAAGTATGAGTAAACTACAACGTCAATACCCATGGAACGCATTTCCTCTACATAAGTCTTTGGGACCTTTATAGCACCAAGCTTATCTATTATAAATCTTACTTTAACCCCTTCCCCTGCCTTTTTAATGAGAATATCCTTAATTTCATTTCCAATAATATCATTTTTAAAAATATAGTATTCTAAATGAATATGATGTTCTGCTTTTAGGAGTTCTTCCTTTAAGGCTTGAAATTTCTCATTTCCATCGATAAAGAACTTTATTTCATTATTAATGAAAACTGGTGAGTCGCTGTTGTTTGCAAGTAATTCAATTAGGGGAACGAAAGCCTTATCTTTTTTAGGAAGCTTTTCAATTATAGGATCTATAAGCTCTTGAATATCATCAGATATCCTATCATTAAGCTTATGAAGCTTCCAGTTTCGGCCTAAGAAAATATATAAAATAAGACCTATAGGAGGCAGGAGTATTAGCACCAAAAGCCAGGCTATTGTTCTTTCTGGTTGCTTTTTCTCCAATACCACTATTGATACAGCCAAGAACATATTAATAAGCAAGATTCCATTAAAAATATTAAATGAACTAAAGATCATAACTATAGCCACCTCCTCATGAGTATATAATACCTAAATTATCCTTGATATTCTATACTTTTTAAAATTATATTTAAAAGGTCAAAATTACTTTTCAATTATTTTGTATGCTCTTTATTGCTTATTTGGTAATAAATGTTCGTTGAAATAGAAAATATTTTAATATATTATGTATTAGTATATCAATTAGATTTTCAATTAAATTGATTTTACTAATTATGTAAAAAAAGAGTAATAATATAAAAAATAGCCTAAGCAACTAAGGAGGAATGGCTTTTGAAAAAGAAGAGGGGATTTTTTGTAAAATTTTTGGATAGGGTTGAGAAGATAGGTAATGCTATGCCTCATCCAGTAACAATATTTTTAATCTTATGTGTTGTAGTAGCAGTGATATCACATATAACTGCAATGCTTGGAGTTACAGTGACATATCAGGGGATAGATCCTAAAACTTTAGAAGCATCTCAGATTACTGTGGGAGCAGTAAGCCTTTTAAGTGCCGAAGGAATAAGATATTTATTTACTAGTGCTGTAAGTAACTTTACTGGTTTTGCACCCTTAGGTACAGTACTTGTGGCAATGCTGGGGGTTGGAGTGGCAGAAGGAACGGGGCTTATATCTGCAGCCTTAAGAAAGATGGTATTAAGCACACCTAAAACTTTAATTACAGTAGTGGTAATATTGGCTGGTGTAATATCTAATGTGGCCTCAGATGCAGGCTATGTTGTTCTTGTGCCCTTAGGTGCAATTATTTTTGCCAGCGTAGGAAGGCACCCGATAGCTGGACTTGCCGCAGCCTTTGCTGGTGTATCTGGAGGCTATAGTGCTAATTTAATTATAGGAAGCATTGATCCTCTTCTTGCGGGAATGAGTACAGAGGCAGCTCATTTAATAAATCCAAATGTAACAGTTACTGCTACCTCAAACTTCTACTTTATGTTCGTGTCTACCTTTGTAATCACAGCCTTAGGAACTTTTGTAACAGAAAAAATAGTAGAACCAAGGCTTGGAAAATATACTGGGCCCCAGGTGGAAACCGTTGAGGTATTAAGCGATGGTGAAAAGAGAGGGTTAAAATATGCCCTTATTACCTTTATTGCTTTTGTAGTCTTCATACTATTTATGATACTGCCTGAAGGTGGAATTTTAAGAAATCAGACTACGGGAGAAATAATAGGAAGTTCACCATTTATGAGTTCTATAGTTCCTATTATTGCTTTAAGTTTCTTGATTCCGGGAATAGCGTATGGAATAGGTGCTAAAAGCATAAAGGGAGATAAAGATATTGTAGGAGCTATGTCAAAAGCCATGTCCTCCATGGGTTCTTATTTGGTACTTGCCTTCGTAGCTGCTCAGTTTGTGGCGTACTTTAATTATACAAACCTTGGGACTATAATAGCTGTTAAGGGAGCGGATGCTCTTAAATTCCTTGGTATAAAAGGAATAGGGTTAATTCTTCTCTTTGTGCTTCTTACTGCTTTTATAAACCTATTTATGGGATCCTCCTCTGCAAAATGGGCAATTATGGCTCCTATATTTATACCTATATTAATGGAGAGCGGTTTTGCTCCTGAGTTTACTCAAATTGCATACAGAATAGGAGACTCTACCACCAATATAATATCTCCTCTTATGAGCTACTTTGCTGTAATTGTAACCTTTGCCTCTAAGTACGATAAGGATTCAGGTATAGGAACTCTTATTTCCACCATGGTTCCTTATTCTATAGTATTTCTTATAGGATGGAGTGCACTTCTTGTAATATGGTATATTGCTGGCTGGCCTTTAGGACCAGGGGCAGGTATATTCATGTAACTAATTAAATAAAATAAATCTAAAGAGACACTTTTTTGTGTCTCTTTTTGTTGTATTATAATAAACTATGAAAGGAAAATTAAAAATATCATCAAAATTAGATAAATTATTGTTGAACGTTTACAGACATTTAGTATATAATAACACAAGGCATTCATTGCCATAATATTATAATATTGGTAGAGCAATACAATATTATAACAAAAAAGGGGGATAACAAATGAATAAAAAGAAGGGGCTATTTTTCCGATTTCTCGGAAGCGTAGAAAAAATAGGCAATGCTCTTCCACATCCAGTAACAATATTTTTAGTACTCTGTGCTGTTATTGCTGTGGTTTCTCACATAGCCTATCTAGTAGGTGCCTCTGTAACCTACTCCGGAATTAATCCGAGCACTCTTGAAACAGGGGAAATCACCGTAAAGGCTACCAGTCTTCTTACTGGTGATGGAATAAGATACATATTTACTAGTGCAGTATCGAACTTTACAGGTTTTGCACCCTTAGGAACCGTTCTAGTAGCTATGCTGGGAGTTGGTGTAGCAGAGGGAACTGGACTTATCAGCAGTCTTCTTAAGAAGCTGGTACTAAGTACTCCTAAGACTTTGATTACTGTAATTGTTGTATTTGCTGGAGTTATGTCCAACATTGCTTCTGATGCTGGTTATGTAGTGTTAGTTCCATTAGGTGCTATAATTTTTGCCAGTGTAGGAAGGCATCCTTTAGCAGGTTTAGCCGCTGCCTTTGCAGGAGTTTCTGGAGGCTTTAGTGCTAATCTGCTAGTAGGAACCATAGATCCACTTTTAGGAGGTATCAGTACAGAAGCTGCAAAGATGATTGATCCTTCTATAGCTGTTGGACCAACTGCTAACTTCTATTTTATGTTTGTATCTACTTTCCTAATTACTATTTTAGGAACTTTAATCACTCATAAGATTGTTGAGCCGAGACTTGGGGAATATAAGGGAAAGCATATAGAAAAATTGGACAAGATAACTTCAGAAGAAAAAAGAGGACTTCGTTTTTCTCTTGTTGCTCTTCTAATTTTCATAGCAGTTATGCTTGTACTCCTTGTACCTGCTAACGGCATATTAAGAGATCAAACTACTGGTGAAATATTAGGACATTCACCCTTCATGAATTCCATTGTATTCATAATTGGACTTTTATTCCTAATACCTGGTATAGGCTATGGAATTGGAGCAGGTACTGTTAAGAATGATAAAGACGTAGAGAGATTTATGTCTAAGGCTATGGCAAGCATGGGTTCCTACCTAGTTCTTTCCTTTATAGCTTCACAGTTTGTGGCATATTTCAGCTATACTAAGCTTGGGACAATTCTTGCTGTTAAGGGCGCTGAAGCTTTAAAAGCAGCGGGAATAACAGGTATAGGGCTCATACTTCTGTTCATACTTCTTACAGCCTTTATCAATTTATTTATGGCCTCTGCTTCTGCTAAGTGGGCTATAATGGCACCGGTTTTTGTACCGATGTTTATGAAAATGGGGCTTTCAGCAGATCTTACTCAGGTGGCATACAGAATTGCTGATTCCAGTACTAACATAATTACTCCTCTCATGAGCTACTTTGCATTTATTGTTGCTTTTGCAGCTAAGTATGATGAAGATGCAGGTATTGGTACCTTAATTTCCACCATGGTACCTTACTCAATAATCTTCCTTGTAGGCTGGAGTATTATGCTTGTAATATGGTATTTCCTAGGTTTACCTTTAGGACCTGGAGCGGGATTATTCTACTAGAAATAAAAAAAGGATTATTCTAATAAATTTTAATATATAAGGTCGGCTTTTTATGCCGGCCTTTAATTATTTAAAAGCAAGAGGTTGGTGACAGGCACCGGAGAAAAGAGGAAAGAGATAATAGATAAGAATTAAGAGCTAAAAAGTAATAACTAAGATTTATGAGCTAAGAAATAGGAACTGATAACTAAGAACTTTAGAAGTACGGCTTCGGGCTATATAAGGTTAAAACAAAAGAAACTTGTCCTAGTGTATCCATATGCAAAATATAAAGTAAAATGAAGAATAAATAAGAAATATGAATAATAATCTTTCTTATTGGTTAATAATATGATTATGCCATTATGGAACTGTGATACTATATACAAGTCGCTTACGGCAAGCGTCATCTGAGACAACACTTTGAACTAAGAAGTAATAGTTAAGAGCTAAGAGTTAGAGACTAAGAGCTAATAGTTAAAAGCTAATAGTTTAATAACGAAGAGCTTAGAGCTAAAGGATTTTGTGGCTCGTACTTACTTGATTGGTTAGGTTAAAATTTGAGCTTCTTATTAAGGAAGAAAAGTTTTAAAAAATGTGTTGACAAAGAAAATGCTGCATGATAATATAATCAAGCAGCTTACAGAAAAGCCGCAATGGTCTTTGAAAATTGAACAGA
>JAEXZL010000192.1 GCA_023451395.1 Bacillota bacterium
GGGTGTATTAACACCGATTGAGAAGCATGAAGCGTATTTGGCGGCGTAAAAACTGCTGGTAGCACCATGTGCTACCAGCAGGAAATATTTATATTATTTCATTGTCCTCTTGACGGGAAGCAGTTCATTTATTCCCTTAGGAGCTCTTTTTTAATCTTATTTTTTATTTTTAAATATTTTAATTACCGTCTTTCTATTCTTTATAAAAGCCCAAATAATCAGCATTACATAGAGAGCTAGTAAGCAGTATCTAAGAAGATTAGCACTGTATGTATAAAGTATAATGAAGGTTAAAGGAATAGCAATAGCTAAACCAATAAATATTATCCTTCTATCATAGATTTTTTCCATTTTCAGCCCTTTAACAAGATAGTAATGAATAAAAAGAAGACAAATATATCCCACTAAAGTAGTGTAGGCTGCAGCTACATACCCATATATAGGTATGAATATCAAATTCAATACTATGTTAATAACAGCAGCAGTACCTGTTGCCATTGCTATACCTATGGTTTTTTTAGAATAGAATTCAATCTGAACATACATAGTATAAACAAATTGAAAAAGTGTACCTAAAATTAATGGTGGCAGCACATATTTTGCTTCTATATAGCTCTTACCTCCTAAAATATATATAATCTCTGGAACAATAAGGAGTATACCTATAACTAGAACAAAAAATAAAAGAAAATATGTCTTTGACACCTTTTTTATTGATTTAAAATCCTTACAGTGTATACTGTCTAGCAGCCATGGAGCCCAGGCTTTATTCATAGAATCCAATAAAATAGAAACTATGTGAGCACAACTATAAGCTACACTATAGATTGCTGCAGCCTCCGCCCCACTTATTCTTTTAATTATAATCCTATCAGAAGCACTTAAAATGTGCATTGAAAGTACATGGGGCACTAATGGTAAACATATGGAAATAGCATAATCCCAATATTTAAGCTTTATACCTCTACCCTTAGCAAAAAGGAATATATACATTGCAAAACCTAGAAATATTAAAGGCAAATACTGGCCAACAACACGGCCCATAAGCCTATTATTATCCATAATAAGTACCAAAATTAATGATAATATCGTAGAAGTAACTACTGAAACTCCTGTAAGAATAGTAAACATTTTATATTTATAAAAGGCCCTATTTTTTGTAGTGAGCATATTAAAGGCCGGTGCTGCAAATAAATATAGAAACATAAGATTTATATACTGCTCATCTATACCAAAAACCTTATTACAAAAAAAATCCTTAAATACAAGCACTATTATATATATAACAGCAGTAATCAGAGTACTTAAAGTTAGTATAGATAATACATAGCTATCCATATCCTCCTTAAATTCCAATTTAGATCGTACAATGGAGGTATGTAAATCCCAGGAGGTTAAAACCATGAGAATAGATAACCAAGCAGCAATATTACTGAAATCTCCATACTCTCCCTTAGTTAAAAGTCTTGTAAATATAGGAGTAGTTATAAAAGCCATACCTCTAAATAGGAAGGTACTAAAGGTATACCATACACCTGATTTCAGTACTATATCCCTTTGGGGCTTTACTGTAGAATTATTCATTATTTTTTCCCATCCTTTGAAACCAAATAATAATATTACCAAAGATTTTTCTAATAAAAGCTGTTATCTCTCCATTTCCATAAGATATATAATAGCTAGATACCACAGCTAAACAGGCCCAAAAAGACTGAGAATACCAAAAAGAAGAGGATAAAAGTAGCTGGCATGAACAGCTGAAGAAAATCAAAAAGGCCCCTTTCCATCCCTCATCCCTGCAGTAAAATAGCATTCTAATAGAAAAGAAAAGGAAAGCAATAAGTATTATAGAGCCAATTATTACACCAAAGGTTATAAGTATTTCAAGGGCAATATTGTGGGCATATCCCCAATAAAACTCCTGTCCTATGATATATCTGTCTCCATAGGGACCATAGCCAAAAATACCTCCGTTTTTTATCATACCAATAGCTAGTGAATATATTCTTTCTCTTCCATTGCCATCAGATATGCTGCCCTCTGCTAATGAAGTCAGTGTTCTTGAGGATATCCCTATACTTTCGAGACTATTAACTATATATGAAAATATATGCTTATAACTTACAGCGAATATTATTATACCAATAATCCCAAGAAAAAAGATGATTGCAATTCTCTTTTTGTTAAAGTATTGCTTTGAACTAGATAAGAAGTAGAGTACAAAGAATATAAGCAGGCATAAAAGCGATCCTCTTGACCCTACAGCAAGAACTATAAAGGTGCAGATTACAAATAAAACTCCATACAGTTTTTTCTTCTCCCTAAAAAAGAAGTAGGCGAAAATTATTGCTACAAAGGTAACTGAATATCCAAAATCAAGATTATAGGAAGTTTTTATTATTTCACCATTAGAGTTAACTACTTCCCAATATCCTATTCCGCTTCTTTTAATATACGTATAGAAATAATATAAAAAATTAAGTACTCCTACGGCCTTTAGCCCTTTAAGTAATTCCTCAGAGGTTCTTGAAAGCCTTACAAAAAGGTATGCATAGATAGGCTTATCCGGCCTGAATATTCTTAAAATTACTCCATACTGCTCATGAAAATACCAGGAGTCATATTGAGGATGAACAATATATGATACTAGAAATAAAATTGCAGTAGCTGTAAGAAGCACAAAGAAATCCGCAGCCTTAAGCTTTTTTGATAAAGCAAATATAAAAAGCACCGGTATGTATATGGTTAATATTGTAGCCAACTGATAACCTGGTATAGATAGTATTGAAAATATTTTAGAATAAATATTGAATATAATATCTGAGGAAAAAAATAAAATAAAGCTCAGAATTGCTAAGGAGGACTCGTTGACAGATGTCCTATAGTTAATTTTTGATAAAAACCGCTGGTAGTTCACTGCTTTATTCCTCCCCTATTTAGATTTAATATCTTGAACTAAAAATCTTATCTATATTAGAAAAAATATTAATGTTTATTGGTCAATTCATCTATTTCTGCAATATAAGGTTCATATAGAGGCCACTTGCCAATTCCATCAGGAATTTGTAAAACGTCCGGATCAGGGCCAAAATTCCCCTCAATAATCATTATTACTCCATTTTTATCTACAGTAACATCCCAACCTACATATCTAACACTAGGAATGATTAAAGCTGCTTTTTTCACCTTAATAAGCAAGTCCTCCCATTTGGGTATTTTGAATCCTACAATTGGCTTCTGACTATCGGGGTGAATAACATATCTCTTGTATTCATTATCAACACCAGGAGTTATTACAATTCCTGTTTCAATATCTATAATTGCAGCTATACCCTTATGGTGAAAATTATCTGCTACCTTTCCTTTTCGTCCAATTCTAAGCACTGCTGCCATTACCTTTACAGTATTATCTTCACATAGAAGTGTAACCAGCCTAAGAGTGTTGGCTGAAGACGGATTAAATTCAGCTAAATCCAGATGCTGATTAATAACCTCCTCCATAAGAGCCTTTTCTTCCTTGAGCTCCTGATAAGCCTTCTCTAAAGACTCTATTTCAGCCACTTTTATTAAGGAAACTCCCTGTCCAAACATTCCTTGGGGTCTCTTTACAAAGATTGTGGAATGCCGTTCTGCAAAGAGCTTAAAATCCTCATAATTTGCACTACTCATATCCAGCCACTCTCTTCCTAGAAATTCTCCAAATACTTTATTGAATTCTGGCTTAGAGTCAAATATATATCTTTCCTTCTTTGAATTGCATATATTTATAATTGTTAAAAGCCTATCAAAGGTTATAAACCTTTTTTTATCTGCTCTTTTCCTATAGTAAAATCCATACTGAAAATAATCCAGCATTCTCACTCTAAAGAAAATCAAATTAAAAAAATAATCTCCTGCAATTCTAATCTTTTGAAATTTTGATATTTTAGGTGAAAAGGCTGTGTTAATCATGTTATTTAGCCTATTAAACTTATTCTTGATATTAATGTAAGACATATCCCTATACCCCGGTCTTATCAAGACTGTGAGCTATAATTTTTTCAATATTACTTACTCCAAGTCTTTCTGGTGTACGACCCATTAGCCTCATGTCTCTACCTAAAGCAAAACTAGCAAGCTCAATAAGAGAGGTACAAACCGGTGTCTTTATCTTAAGATGTTTTCCTAAAGCTTCTAGCATAACTAAGCCTTGAGAAACATCCTCTGTTATATATCTAGAATCAACTGAAGTTGGTCCCTTTGCTCTGGTAGGCATTGCGGCATACCAGAAAAAAACCTCCTTAGCATCTCTTGAATCATCTAGACTATTTCTAAATTTGCAAGCTTCAACGTAAGGAATAGGATCATATCCTAGGCTCTCCAATATGTCCATTTTTTCCTTATCTAATTGCTCTAATATGTTCCACACGCTGGGAGTAAACACCTCCCAATACATACAGTACTCTCCTTTTGTCTTTTCAATTCTTGGTATGCTCATAACAGCCCCTACTGTATGTACTATAAGATTAGGATTATGAAGTGCAGCCTCTACCACTGAGGATAGATATACTAAGGGAAACCCTAGCTCATTAAGCACTTTTTCAGCTGATTCCTTATTGGTCGTAGGAAAAATCCCTATAGGATTTCTGACATTTCTAAAACCAACTTTAATTTTGCCAGGCTCTGAAATGCGGCAATCAATAAAAGAACTTTCTGCTTCAGCAATAGTTATTCCTTCGCAACTATGATGCTTAAGCATATAAGCAGTAGACAAGTACCCTGGGTTAAAGAGAATGATTTGTCCCTTCCTTATATGGGGTACCATCCGCTCAATAAGCTCTTCGTGATAATTAGTCTGTATGTACACAATAACTACCTCTGCCTCAGAAAGGAGATCTAAATCTGTAGTTACCCTGCTTATATTTGTAATAGTTTCCTTATCCTTTTCTACCATTACTATGCGACCATTATTTTCAAGTAAGTATTTAAAATTGTCATTATGCATAGAATTAGATGTTTTTATTAAAGTAACTTCATGTCCCCTAGCGGACATATCTGCTGCAACGGCACAGCCTCCATTTCCTGCTCCTAAAACTGCTACCTTCATATTAAACCTCCTATTAATTCATAACCTTTTCTAACTTTTTATTAATAAATACTTCCTCTAAAACATCTTCTGTCAAATCACCAAAGGTTGGACCGCAGGTAATTTGATTAGGCTCTGGAGAAACGTTATATTCAATAAATACCGGTTCTCCATATTTATCAATGGCAAAATCCCAGCCTATGATACGGAAATAAGGTAACTGCTTATGATATATTTTAATAATATCTATCACCTTACTAAAGGAAGGTACCTTAATGTCAGCAAAATATGCTCCACCTGAATGCTGTTCACACCATTCTGATTTTCTATTTACAGCAAACTTGTTTAGGCTACCATCTTCATTAATAGGACAAGCAAATCCGCCGGCAGAAATGTTATCCACCTTGGAATCTCCCGCTCCCATCCTAAGAAGAGTAGAAAGAATATGCACCTCACCTTTAAAGTGAAAGGAAACAATTCGTATAGTGTTTAATGATTTTGCATGTAGCTTTGATATTTCCTCATGCTGCTCTACTATCCTTTGAACCACATAGTTTGATTGGAGATTTTGTAAAATCTTTTCTATTTCACTAATCTCCATATTTTTGCTATCATAAAATTGTATTAGTCTCCCTGAGCCACTGTCTAAGGAAGGCTTAGCTATAAAACTGGCTTCCTTTCTGCAAAGCTCTAAAGCTCTTTCATATTCTATCAAGTTCCCTTCACCATCGTAGTAAAGCCCTGCTATATTTTTTATAATCATTTCAGGTCTTTTTATATCTTTAAATAAGACATCATAAAATCCTTTATCTGTGTAGGATCTTTTAAATAGAAGAAGATTAAAATAAGGCAGTATTTTACCATACCACATACTGTCAGGAATATACCTTGGATTAAAACTTTTTTCCCTTGAAGAAAACAGCTGATACCAATATTTCTTTGGCCTTACTCCATACTTTTTCCAGTAATCCAGTACTTTTTCTTTATACTCTAGGGAAGATCCAACATACCCTCCACCAATGAGCTTCACTCTTTTCTTAGCATATCGTGACGCTTTTATTATCCTTATTCTAAACTTTGTAAAGATATATAATTTATCTAGAAATATCCCCATTTCTGTTCTTTTCTTCATTGAACTTAGCGTCCCCCTGATTATTCAAATTATTATCTGCAATTAGTTATAGTTGTTCATAATATATTTTCTTTTTCCTGAGGCTAATACCGGTATTTCCTTAACCTCTTCCAAGGTAATATTAGCTTCTTCTCCTAATAGAAGCTTAAGCTTATTAATTAGCTCCTTATCTTTTGAAAATGGAGCATCTACATTTATTTTAACTTTATATTCCTGTCTGCCTTCCTGAATAAATTGATATTGCTTAAGCTCAGAGAACTCCCAAAAGCTCACAGAAATCTTATGAGGAGAAACCCTTCCCCCGTGGCTATCATATATCATATCAATTTTTCTTCCTCCGAAGGCTGAAATAGCCCTTTTAACTGCTCCCTTACGTTCTACAAAGGTAATCGCACCAACATCACCGGTATCATAGCGTATCAACGGCATTGCCTTGTTATATAAATCCGTTACAACTACTCTTCCTATCTCACCCTCATCTGCTGGAATATCCTTATCCATTTTTAATATTTCTATCAAATAATCCGCTTCGTTAATTACAAAAATATTAGGCTGCTCTGGTATATCCTGACCTAACATACCATTTTCCATATTTGCATATCTTGAAAAACAGTCACACTTAAAAGCTTCCATCATACTCTTACGAGTATCATCAAAGAGTATTTCTGAGCTGCTTATGATTCCACATATGTTACACCCCCTTACCATATCTGTACCCCTTTCTCTGAAATACTTGGCAAAGGCATCATAGGTGGAGGCATAGGAAACGAGTATACAAGGTTCCTTTGAGGAAGCTCTCTTAATGTCCGCAAGCATTTCCTCAATTTTCTTATCTTCTAGTTCTTTGGTATCAATAAGCTTTTCATTCTGAAGCCACTGAGTCCACCATGACTTTTTACTTTTATCTGTTAAGGAACGCAAAAAAATAAATCTATTACCAACCTCGTAACCTGCCTGACCATTAAAATAAAGAGTCTCAGCATTTACCCTTTTTTTCTTTTCAATATTTTGATAGCATGTAAAAGGCATTCCCGTAGAGCCACTAGTGGACATTTCTATTAATTTCTTACTTTTATAAGATGAAGACAAAAACTCTTCCTGATGTTCCTTAATTATTGCTTTATTTACCACAGGAAAATTCGATAAAGGTAATCCTTTATAGCCATTATAATAAGCCGTGGTTTCAACAGCATGATTTAATAATTCTCTAAGCGGTTCCTCTTTATGTCCAATAATATTGTTCTCAGCAGGACTGTTAGTTTCTGTACAGAATCGGATATCATCATAAGCTTCCTTTACAAATCCTCCTTTGTATCTATCATTAAGCCAAAAGATTTTTCTTCTTAATATATTTAACATTTCATCATTTCCTCTAACTATAATTTCATTCTATAAGCCGGAAAAAATTCCCTATTATATTCCACACCCACTCTTTGGCAAAGTTCCTTATATATCTCTTCATTCCAAATCTTCTTTCCTACGCAAAAGGAGAACTCAGTATTTTTTCCAAATTGCTTTTTGAATAAATATAAATTGTCTTCAGCTGAATTGCTTCTTCCACCACCATGATGAATCATTTCATAATTATGTTCTTTACCCCATAGTGTTATTGCATATCTTAATATATAAGCAGGAGATAAATAAAGATATTCACTTAAGGTTCCTGAAAGGTGAATATGTATATTTTTATCTGAAACAAAATAAAGTCCAGCAGCAATAGTCTTTTCTTCAAATAGTGCTTCAACAAAAACTATATTTTTTTTGAAATATCTCATGCATAAATTAAAATATTCATCATCAAAATAATAATAATCTTCTGCATTGTTCCTGTTCATGGTGGAATAGTATATATTTTTAAAGCTATCAATATTATCAGGCTGATATGTTACTTTATATGTAACTCCATCCTTAATCGCTCTTCTTATATTCTTTTTACAACTTTTAGAGAACTCTTCCTGTATGGGATTCTCATAATCCTTTAAGTTAGTCCCAATTGTGTTTCTGATTGCAGTTACATCATATATTTTAGAAAAATCCTGAGCATTATTAAATAATGGATGAAATCTTACAAATTCACTTACTATATGGTTTTTATAACAAAAATCCTTAAAAGCTTCACCATACTCTTTAATAAGTCTTTCCTTGTCTCCTGATACTTTATTGATATAAGGCCCTCCATATCCATAAGGTGTGACAATATCATAATATGGCTCCATATTGGGAATTGGCCTTAGGATAAATAAACTTCTAATATTCCCATCAGATGAATTAAATTCGAATGTCTTTGCAACTCCCTTTTCAGCCTTTTCATATAACTTAGCATAACTATATTCAAAGTATAAATCTTTCATATATACCTCCAAAATTCCCCAATCTTATTTATTATCCTCTTCATATCTTCAATGTTGTATCTTTGATCACAAATTAAAGATAATTCTTCATCATATACTTTACTTGTTCTAGTATTGAGAGATGCTAGATTGGAAACAGGCCAGTGTGTAGGACAATATATTTCATTTTTTGCTAAGTATGTTTTCAGTCTGTCTCTAAAGTCTGATCTAACTCTAACAGGTAAAAATAGAGGACAATCCTTTGTAAAGTCAGATATATATATAATTGGTTTTACAAAATTATAATTTAACAAAGCTTTATACAAATAACTTGCATTTTCACGCCGTTTTTTCTTTATTACTTCTATATCAACAGACGATAAGATATATCTTGATAAACTATCAATTTCTATTTCCTTATAATTAAATCGTAACTTCTTATTGAATTCTGCAAATAAATTTAGATAGTTTTGTTTTTCTGTTTTTCTGGTATTACTGTCTATACTTTGGTTAAATAAACAGTTAGCTTTTTTTTGCATAGCAGCTATTTTTATTTCTGCTATTTCATCAGGCGACTTTAAATTTCGGTTTAAAAAAGTCCCCTTTTGTTTTATTGCTATACCACCACTTGGCATAGCAAACCACTTTCTTATACTTGCAATACTATAGTGTGCTTTCTTACAATACATTTGTTCGCTCAATAAGCGATGAGTTATGTCTTCAATTACAATAACGTCCCTATTAGCAAAAATCTCAATTGCTGAGTCCATTACAGTACTTGAAAAACCAAAGTAACTGGTAGCAAAGAAAATATCACATGGAATTTCAAAGTCTATTGAATACTCTATTGTATTATCATGGAAAATAACATCATAATAATAAATATAAATATTCTTTTCTAAGAATGGTTGTAACATAGATTCACAGCAATAAGAAGGCATGTATACATTCTTTATACCTCTCGGAATATCTTCTAAGACATAGTCAATTGCAGTTCTTCCTGACAATAAAAGAATCTGATCATCCCCAACTTCTAGCCAATTTGGTAGTTGTTTAATATATTTTTTTGAAGTATCGTATAGATAAAATTCACTTCCAATTTCACTCATATCTTATACTCACTTCTTATTAAAGAATAAGCTACTATATCATGATATTTTCCCATTTTATATACTCTAGATCGCAATATGCCATCTTTTCTAAACCCACATTTTTCAAATAACTTTTGTGAAGGAATATTATAAACAAGTATATTAGCTGTTAAACAATTTAAATTTAATTCTTCAAAGCAATATTTAACCAATAATTTTATTGTTCTAGTGCCTACACCTTTCCCCTTATTTTCCTTATCTTTTATTTTAATATTCAGTTTTGAAACAGAATTCTTAAAATCCAGTCCAGTTATGGAGGCCATTCCTATTGCACTACCATCTAATTCAATAATATATCTCATATCATTTGATTTTATTCCATCTATCCACTGGATCTGTCTTTGTTCAGAGACAGGTAGAGACCATCCAACAACCATTTTTTCTATTTCAGGATCATTAATCATTTCGTATAATATGGGTGCATCTTTTCGTTCTATAGCTCGTAATATCAAATTATCATCAATTAATATCATGATAAGTATCCTCCATAAAATTTATAATCATATTTTAGAGACTTTTATTGTTCTGTTCAGCACGATATATATGAAAGTCTTTAACTTTCCCAGTACCCCTAACTATAATATCTTCTTTTTTAAACACTTTTATGATAGTTTGTATTACTAATTTAATATCATTAAGAAAAGATATATTATTCACATATTCAATATCATAAGCAAATCTCTCTTCCCATGGTAAATTATTTCTTCCACGCAATTGTGCCAAACCTGATAGCCCAGGTCTAATATCATGGCGGTGTTTTTCTGTTTCATTGTAATATGGTAAATAAACTACCGCTAAGGGTCTAGGACCTATTATACTCATGTCACCTTTTAAAATATTAAAAAACTCGGGCAGTTCATCCAAGGAAGTTGACCTTAAAAACTTTCCAAACTTCGTCAATCTCACACTATCAGGTAGTAACTCTCCATTCTCATCTCTCTCATCAGTCATTGTCCGAAACTTATACAAAGTAAAGATTTTTTCATTAAGCCCAGGTCTTTTTTGCTTAAATATTATTGGACTTCCCAGCTTTACGCTTACTAATATAGCCACTATAAGAAAAATAGGACTTAATATTATTAATGCAGCAAAGGAAAGAATAACATCTAATAATCTCTTAATATACCTACAGTAAATTCCTCTTGAACTATAAAGCGGTATTGTTTCATCACCTTTATTTCTTTTTTCTTCAGTTTCCGAAATCCCCATAGCATCCTTATGAAATAATTCTAATTTCATAATCTCCTTTCTTTTTCATCCATTTACTATAATTATCTTTTATTATTAAAACCTAACCATAAACCCTTTATGAGCTTTTCATTAATAACACCATTTTTTTCTGGATATATACCGGAAATATCTCTTGTCATTCTTTTATTCACATAGTCATCAAAGATACCAATTACTCTGGCAGGAACACCAGCCACTACGAAGTTTGTGGTATATCCTTTGTAACAACACTTCTAGCGGCTACAATAACCTTACTTCCTATCCTAACATCATATAAAATAGTGCTGTTTGAACCTATAAAAATATTGTCCATTATTTCAATACAGCCAATCTTTTCTTTAAAATTACTCCCAAAACATTTATTAATAACATAATAAGTTACATCATGAGTGATAAAAGAAACTCCTGCTGCAATTACAATATTATTGTGGAGCTTAATAAGTTCTGGATACAAAGGAACCTTATAAGGCTGAAAGATTACTCTGTCTCAAATTTCTCCTAATATATTATTTTTCTTTAGATATTTCGCTCTTCTACCACCAGATATGCTCATGGCAAGCCTTACAGAATGATAAACTCGTTTAAAATTCATTATAATTTCTCCCATAAACTCTTAACTATGTGGCAAACCCTAAATAGGTCATCATCCTTCATCTTTGTATCGCTGGGAAGACATACTCCTCGATTAAATATATCTTCAGATACTGAAACAGACCCTTCCTCTGCAGTGATAAAATCACATTGAGAAAATACCGGCTGCATATGCATAGGCTTCCATACTGGTCTTGATTCTATATTTTCTTTTTCTAAGGCTACTATTATATCTAAAGGCTTCACCTTACTATCTTCCTTTAAGGTTATAACAGAAAGCCAGTAATTTGGCTTACCATAGCTTTCTATTGGCATCATTTCAACATCTTGTATATTACTAAATGCTTTTTTATAAGCATCATAAATATATTTCTTCTTCTCTATCCTATCCTCTAATACTTGAAGCTGTCCTCTTCCTACACCTGCAAGAATATTACTCATTCTATAGTTATAGCCAATCTCCTTATGCTCATAATGTCTTTCCTTTTCTCTGGCCTGTGTAGCCCAGAACTTAACCTTTTCTATGATTTCCTCACTGTCAGACACAAGCATACCTCCACCTGAGGTAGTGATTATTTTATTTCCGTTAAAGGAATATACACCAAGCTTTCCAATTGTACCTGTATATTTATCCTTATATGTAGCCCCTAAAGATTCCGCTGCATCTTCTATCACAGGAACATTGTATTTATTGCATAAAGGTAATATTTTATCGTAATCTGCACTCTGACCATATAAATTAACAACAATTATAGCCTTAGGTAGCTTTCCAAGCTTTGAATACTTCTCTAATGCTTTTTCTAAAGCTTTCGGGCACATATTCCAGCTATTCCTGTCCGAATCAATAAAAACTGGAGTTGCTCCTTCATATACTATTGGATTGCAGCTAGCTGAAAAGGTTAATGAAGAGCAAAAAACAACATCTCCTTTTTGAACCTTTAAAGCTCTCAAAGCAAGATGTAATGCTGATGTTCCTGATGATAATGCCGCTGTCCTTTTAGCTCCTACAAACTCTGCTGTTTCTCTTTCAAAACCAACTACATTAGGTCCTAATGGAGCTATCCAATTTGTTTTAAAGGCTTCCTTAATATACTCCTCTTCTCTCCCCCCCATGTGAGGCGAGGACAAGAATATCTTTGTATTTTTCATTATTCCATCTCCCATTAGAATATTTCATCATATTTCATCATAATTTTCACTTTATGTTTATTAGTTATTTATTTTATTTAATTCAACACAAAGTATTTTAACATATTCTTAATTACATGTCTATTTATTGGTTATACAATAATCACCTTCTATTTGTAAATTGAATTTTATAACCAATGAACATAAAAAATAAAAAACCAATTCCTTCTAATTCAAGGAATTGGTTTTTTACATTATTTAATTTAACTTATTTATGTTTATCAGTCTTTCATTATTAGGATTATATGTAGGAACTAATTCACACAACTTTTCTATTAGTGAATAGTCATTTCCAAAGGAAATTATATCATTTAACTCTAACAATTCTCTCTTTAGCACCTTATAGTCATAGTGAGAAGGTCTTCCAATAAAAATCTTTTCATGAGTGGTCCCTTTAAGCCCCTCCTCTGACATTAGAAGCTCCTCATAAAGCTTCTCTCCAGGCCTTAGTCCAGTCACCTGGATAGCTATATCCTTATGCGGTTCATATCCCGATAGTCTTATAAGCTGTTCTGCAAGGTCATATATTTTAACTGGTTGTCCCATATCTAGAACAAAGATTTCTCCACCCTTTGCAAAGGCACCGGCTTGAAGCACCAACTCTACGGCCTCAGGTATAAGCATAAAGAATCTTGTTATATCCTTATGAGTTACTGTAACAGGTCCCCCGACTTCTATCTGTTTTTTAAACAAGGGTATCACAGATCCGTTACTTCCAAGAACATTCCCAAAGCGCACAGCTACAAACTCAGTTTTGCTTTTTTTATCCATAGCCTGGATTACCATCTCACACATTCTTTTGCTAGCTCCCATTACATTAGTTGGGTTTACAGCTTTATCTGTGGAGATTAGGACAAACCTCTTTACTCCATACTTATCAGCACACTCTGCTGTATTAAGGGTTCCAAATACATTATTTTTAATTGCTTCTCCAGGACTATCCTCCATTAACGGCACATGCTTATGAGCTGCTGCATGAAAAACCACATTAGGTCTATATTTTTCGAAAATATTCTCTAACCTTCGTCTATCTCTTACAGAGGCTATCAAAACCTTCATTCTAAGCTCAGGACAGTTTCTCTTAAGCTCATTTTGAAGTTCGTAAGCATTATTTTCATATATGTCTAAAATTATAAGTTCCTTGGGGTTATAGCCTGCTATCTGCCTGCAGAGCTCAGAGCCTATAGATCCTCCTCCGCCAGTAACTAAAACCACCTGATTTTCTATGTACGCATTAATGCCCTGTTTATCCAGCTCTATAGGGTCTCTTCCCAGTAAGTCCTTTAAATCAACATCTCGCATTTTGCCTATGGTTACATCTTGTCCTATAAGCTCATAAACTCCGGGAATTATTTTAACCTTACAGCCTGTATTATTGCATATCTCTACTATCCTAGCCTTATCCTTGTTAGAAACACTAGGTATAGCTATAACTATCATGTCGATATTAAGCTTTTTAATTATATCCGGAATACCTTCAGTATTTCCATAAACCTTGACTCCGCCTATTACAGCTCCTCGTTTATTTACACTATCATCTACAAAGCCCACAGGTAGGTATTTTAGCTCATGATGCCTGCGCATCTCCTTTAAAATCATATATCCTGCTGATCCTGCTCCCACTATAAGAACTCTGCTAAAATCACTTATATCTTCCTTATTAAATTGATGAGATATCCTCCTATAAACTCTCATTGTAAGCCTTATTCCCAAAACTAATGCAGAAATAATTATGCCAGAAATAAGATAAACTGTTAAGGGAAGCATCTTTCTGGCAATTGCGGAATATACTATGGTTATTATAGTTCCTCCTAATACACTTAATATCCCCAATAAAAGCTCATCAACACTAGCAAGTGTCCACATACTTTTATATAATCTAAACAAAAAGAAAACACTTAAGTATATAACAGAAATTTCTATTATACTATTAAGATAGATGTTAGTATATTCAGTAGGTATGTTTATAGAAAATCTAAGCATAAGTGCAAGAATATACGCAGTATGAACAAAAGCTAAATCAATGATTGGCATGATAAATTTAAAATACTTTTTGATTATTTCCATTATATCCCCCATATATCTAAAATCCATCTGTTAAATTATATAAGCATTACCTCACTAATTCAAATGTAGTTTTTTTCACAATTATTTAACAGAACATTAAAAATTATTAAACCTCTTATCTATGATTATATTATCAAATTTATGTTAACATAACGAACCTTTTATGTCTAATAAAAATAACAGTATTAAATGTAAATTAATTAACAAAAAACAAAGCCAGCCTAAAATGAATACTCATTTAAAACTAGCTTTATTTTGCCTAAGATTTATATAACCTTTTACTATAATTTTACTTTTTTTGACATTAAGGCATTTATCTCTCCGCCAATAAGAATAATTACCGAACTTAAGTAAAGCCAGGTTAAAAGCACAATTATTGCTCCTAAGCTTCCGTAAAACCTAGAATAGTTAGCAAAATTATTAACATAAAAGGAAAACCCAACAGATGCAATTATCCATCCTACTGCTGCAGTTATGGCACCAGGAAGCACTTCTATCCAGCCTAAATGCTTTGAAGGAGCAAAGTGATAGAGGATAGCAAAAGTACCTATAATTATGGCAATGGAAAATGTGTATCTTAATATTTGCCATATAGTTGCTATAAGCTCCTCCTCAGAAAGATACTGAAGTATAGTATTTTTAATAACATCCCCAAGAACAAAGAATATGAGCACTAATAATATTGCTAGAGCAAAGCCTATGGTAGATATAAATGAAACAATAGTTAATTCTATGAAACCTCGTTTTTCCCTCTCATCATAAGCCTTATTAAGGCCCTTTATTATTGCAGCTATTCCTCTAGATGCACTCCATATAGCAAAAATAAGTGCAAAGGATAAGAGTCCTATACTTTCTCCACTTAGAACCTCTAATACAGTACTTTCTATTAAAGCATAAGCACTACCTGGGAGCATAGAGCTTAAATATCCTAAAACCACTTCTTCCTCCAGATTGCTTCTTCCTATTAGAGTCATTAAAAATATAATGAAAGGAAATATTGAAACAATCAAGCTGTAGGCAATCTGCGATCCTACGGCAAAGACATCATCATCCTTAATTTTTTTTATTAAGAAAAGTATAAATCTAAAAATTCCCTTAAAACCCTTAGGTTGTGCTTCCGGCATATCTGTCACCAACCTTTCTTTCATGGTAAGACAATATAATATTCTTACTGTCACTAATCAGTTGTATATATTATACTATATACTCTTTCAATTTATTAATTAAGGAACTTTTAAATTTGCATGCTCTTTTGTAACTTATCCCTTTAATCTTCGAATATTCCATGACTCCACCATGGCTTTTTTCAAAAAAGTAATAGAGCATCTCCTTTTCTTCAAGAGATAAATTACTTATTGCCCTTTTCAATACACATTTTATATCCTTATCCAAAGCATATTCCTCTAAATCAAAATCCATAGGTATAAGCTCCCCAAACTCCATACCCTCTCCGTGAATTTCATTCAAGCTTTTCATATAATTATCCTTTGCTCTACCCCTGATCAAATATTTAAAATTATTTTCCACAGCACTTTTAACGTAGGCAGAAAAGCCAACAGGACTGTCTAAATTGTATTTTTCAATTGCCTTTAAAATACTTTCAAAGGCAACCTGTCTTAAATCCTCATCCTCAAAACCTGATACAAAAATATTTTGACTTGCTTTATATATTAGAGGTCTGTATTTATCAATAATAAATAACTTTGCCTCTTTATCCCCTTCCTTTGCCCTTTTTATAATCTCTCGCATACCCTCGTGCCCCCTTTATGATGTAATGGGTTATATTCCCATTATACAAGAACGTATGTTCGATGTAAATAGAAATATTTTCCATATAATAAAATGTTAAATTAAATTCTAGTTTGTAAGAGTAATTTCTACATATCTAGAAGTTAACTTTCCTTTTATATATTAGGTATGCACCAATAGGCATAAATTCCTTACACCACTAAAGATAAATTTCTTACATATATAAGTATAATTTCCTACTGTTATAGTTATATTTTCTATCTATAATAAGATAAACTTCTTATTACAAATCATTAAACTTCTATAAAAAGCTTATTCTCTTATAAGCCTATACCGTAAGACTACTATATTTTCCCATTAGCTATTTATTTTAAGAAAATCTTAAGATGGATAGACTATACTCATATAGCAAAAGCCTATTAATGGTGTTATACTATATCGAGAAAAGATTGCCTTAACAGCTTTTTAAAAGGAGATTATTATGTTCAGTCTAAAAAATGAAAAACCAAAAACAAAGCTTATTCTTTTTTTAATTCTAGGGTTATTTTTAGCTCTATGCTTTTTATCTTTTTTTATTCATGGTAATGAAACTCTATTAGGGGATTTTGAGACCATGAACAACGATGATGTTAAATATTTAAGAAGTGCCTGGACCTTACTTGAAACAGGGCAATATACCTATAAAAATCCAGAAGTACCTACAGTATTTATAATGCCAGGTCTCACTACTGTTCTAGCAGCCTTTGTTGCACTCTTTGGTCAATATCCAATACTTCCCTTTAAAATTTTTCAAGCCCTTTTAGGTGCCTGTAGCTTATATATGGTGTTTTTAATTGCAAGAAAGTACTTTTCAGAGAGAGCAGCTCTTATAACTACTTTCATGGGTGCTATTTATTTTCCTAATATATATGTGACTAACGTACTGCTCACAGAACAGATTTTTTCCTTTCTCTTCGCACTTTTAGTGCTCATTGTTTACTATGCTATAAGTGAGAAGAAGCTTACATATTACATACTAGGAGGAATAACCTTGGGTCTTATGGCCCTATTTAGGCCAACAATATTGCTCTTTCCAGTGGTAGTGCTAATTTTGTGGATTATTCACAAATATAAGATTATAGAAATGGTTAAATATGCTCTAATAGTTATAGGCATTGTATGTGCTTTGCTAGCCCCCTGGATAATCAGAAACTATTTAACCTTTGATAGATTTATTCCTCTCACCATTTCCAGCGGTAATCCCTTTCTTCAGGGTACCTTTATTAATTATGATCAATCTGTAAGAGAAATAGAAAACATAGATTATGAAGCCCTTATAAGGGAAGAAGGGGTCTTAGATTATGACAAGTTTGGTAAGGATGAAATAGTAACGGATGAGGTGGAAACCTGGATAGGGAAATATCGAATAAAAAATATAATGACCAAGGAGCCCCTAAAATATTTATACTGGTATACTATAGGCAAAACCATAGAAAATTGGAAGGGTACCTTCCTCTGGATTAACCTCTTTAATTTACCTAATTCCTTGGGGCTTGTTATTTCAGTAATAGAGCATTATATATTTATTATTTTTGCTGTCATAGGGATAATTCAATTAAAAAGGAAAAGGAAGCTTAAAGGTATGTATTGGCTCCCAATTCTTTCAATACTTTATTTTAACTTTGCTCATCTACCCTTTTACGCCTTTCCACGATATGTATATCCAGTGATGTTTTGTGTGATGCTTTTTTCCGGTTATGCGGTAGATTCTCTTCTAAATAAAAGATCAAAATTTAAAACTTTGTAGATAAATATGTTATTAGTTTGTAAAATTTGTTACAATGTTATTATTGTTAACGTATAGTTAATATATAAACCCTGTATTATGTGGAGGCCATAAAATGAGTAAAAAGAACGAGGGAAAGAAAAAAGGGAATAAGGGCTTGAAAATAACCTTATTAAGTATATTTTTTATATTGATATTTATCATTGGCTTTGGAGGCTTTTATATCTTTAGTACCTTAAACAATATGGATAAAGAAACTATTGCTAAGGATAATGAATCTATTGGAATAGAAAAGGAAACCTTAGATAAATTTGAAGGAATGGATGACATAACGAATATCTTACTGCTAGGGATAGACAGTAGAAGTACCGATTATGTAGGCCGTTCAGATTCTATGATGATTTTGACTATTGATAATATACATAATAAGTTAAAGCTTACCTCACTCATGAGAGATTCCTATGTGGACATTGATGGGCATGGAAAGGATAAGCTTAATCATGCCTATGCCTTTGGTAAAGGTCAGCTAGCAATCAAGACCGTAAATCAAAACTTTCAACTGAATATAAAGGATTTTGTAGCTGTAGACTTTAATGGCTTAGAGGATATGATTGATGCCCTTGGGGGAGTAAACATGACCATAACCAATGAGGAGCTTGCTTCACTTAACTCAAGCATAACAGAGCAATCAAGACTTAGAGGAGTATCTCCGAAGCATATTGATAAAGCCGGCAGCTATAATTTAAATGGTATTCAGGCTGTTGCTTATGCCAGAATAAGATACGCCTCCGGTGGAGACTATAAAAGAACTGAGAGACAGAGAGTTGTTTTAGAGGCAATGTTTAATAAAATTAAAAATGCAGGAGTTACTCAATTCCCTGCCATAGCTAATGAGTTGCTTCCAAATGTTAGGACAAGCTTAAGTAATATGCAGGTTATATCTCTTGGAACTAAGGTATTGTCCTCAGGAATTTCAGGTATTGAACAGCAGCGTTTCCCATTAGACAAGCATTCTAAGGGAGGCTACATAGGAAAGGTCTGGTACCTTCAGTTTGATAAGGATGCTACTAGGGAAGAAATATATAATTATTTATTTAATGATATAAAACCAGAGTAGATGTTATATTAAAGTAGATAAAAAAATATAATAAAAAAAGCATAGGCTTCCTATGCTTTTTTCATATATAAAACTGAATTAGATATAGTTATATGTCTATATATCTGCCTTTTCAATAAAAACCTTAAGGGCTTCCTGCCATTCCCTCATTTCATCTCCTACAGTACACCTTAACATCATATTATCTAAAGATGAATAAGATGGTCTCTTAGCTGCCCTATTAACAAGCATATCTGAGGTTATAGGTTCAACGGTACAATCTATTCCTGCATATTTAACTATTGCGCTAGCAAAATCATACCATGAGCATTCCCCGGTACCAGTACAATGATAGGTTCCGTATTCATTACTTACTGTAAGCTTAATAATATGATGTGCTAGGTCCTCTGCATTGGTTGGATTACCTCTTTGATCATTAACTACAGTTAGATGTCCCTTTTCCTTAGCAGCATTTAATATAGTATAGACAAAGTTTTTACCATTATAGCCATAAAGCCAAGCAGTTCTAACTATAAAATATTTTGAGGAGTATTTTTTAACAAATTCCTCTCCTACAAGCTTTGTCTTTCCATATACGCTAACAGGCGCAGGAGTTTCATACTCCTTTATTGGGGAGCTTCCTTCTCCGCTAAAGACATAATCTGTTGAAATGTGAATAAGCTTAGCTCCTACCTCCTCTGCGGCCATAGCCATATTTCTTGCGGCAAGAGCATTAATTTTAAATGCTATATCAATATTGCTTTCGCAGGCATCAACATTTGTATAGGCAGCAGGGTTGATAATTACATCCGGCTTTAACTTATTTATATACTCTTTCACTTCTTCCTGCTTTGTAAGGTCTAAGTCCTGTATATCAATTCCAATGACTTCCGCTGCTTTAACCTCTGATGGAATATCCCCTAGCTCTGAGGACCCATTTCTAATTATGTTCATAATTTGGCTTCCAAGCTGTCCCTTAGCACCGGTTATTAAAATTTTCATATTTTTCCCTCCTAAGTTATATCCTTATTCAATACTAATATTCACCTTTATACTTAAAATAATTAATTCTTAATAATTATACTTTATAAAAAATTTATTGTCTATTGAACCTCTGAGTATTATTATTAATTTATAAAAAATTAATGTAATATTGCTTCTTTTAGGGTATAATTATTTATTGACTTTAATAGACATATAGGAGGAAGATATGAACGCAGTTTTATTAGTTTTACTTAATTGTATAATGCTTGTTACAGGACAATTTCTATGGAAAATAGGACTTAGAGAAGTAGAGATAAATAGTTTTTCTAATGCAATAGCAGCGGTATTTAACAAATACATATTCAGCGGTTTGGTAATATACATGCTGGCAACTTTTTATTGGTTTTATATTTTAAAGCGCTTTGATTTAACAAAGGTTTATCCCCTTCAGAGCATGAGCTATATAATAAGTCTTTTCATTGGTATATTCTTTTTAAATGAAAATGTATCTAGAAATACAATAATTGGTACAATTATTATCTTTATTGGAGTTTTTGTTATAAGCTATAAATAAAAGGAAGAGCATTGCTCTTCCTTTTATTTATAAAATTCTTTTATAGTATTAAAAATTTGCTGAGCTGTCATATCCTGCTTTAAATTGTCCTTTATATTTAAAATATCAACAGGACTATCAATAAATCCACACTCTACTAGCACAGATGCCATATTGGTATTTCTTGTAACATAAAGATTATGATCTCTTGGTCCTCTATTATAGAAGCCTACAGATGAGACTGCTGTAGCCATCTTTTGCGCTATTGTCTTACTATCAATAGCAGGCTGTGATGGTGTACGGTCATAAGTAATACCATTTTCCACGTAAGTGCCTTCATTATCTATATTAGGTCTCCATGTGCTATAGTGGGTACTTGATCCTTTTGCAGAACCATTATAAGAATCATGATGAATACTTACAAAGAATATAGCCCCTGAATTATTAGCAAATTTAGCTCTATCTTCTAGACTTGGTCCCTGAGAATCTACTGTTCTTGTCATTACAACATTATATCCAGCACTCTCTAATTTTGCTTTAAGCTTCAAAGATATGGCAAGATTAAGCTTTGCTTCCTCATATCTTATTCCATTGTGAGTTGCTAATGCTCCAGGATCAGAGCCGCCATGGCCGGGATCTATAACAATGGTCTTTTTCGAGCCCTTGTAAAAAGGAATAAATCTATATTCTAAATGTCCATCATTACTAAAAACATAGACCTCTAAAGTATGTTTTCCTTGAGAAAAGCTCGATATATCACCAGTCAAGCTGTATCCAACCATATTCCCTTCAGGATATCCTGGAAATGCTGCATTTACATCTGGTCTGCTCACAGAAAGTCCAGTTTTTCCAATTAGCTTTCCATCAACATAAATATGAATTCCACTAACCCTAGAGGGGCTTAAGGCCCACCCGGATATAATTAGTTTATTTCCATCTATATTAGAGTTTGCCTTTGGAGTATCAACAGCCATATCATATTTAAGCTTATTCATAGCAAAGGTTCTATCTTCTTGCTTTTTAGTATTATCATTTCCAACTACTTCTATAGTTATTTTATTAACTCCAGCAGGTATTGTATCTTTTTTTATAGTATAGCTATAACCAACCTTGCTTCCACTTGGATATCCCTTAAAGATAGTAGTTACATCAGGTCTATCAACATTAGGTACCATACTATTAATTAGATCGTTATTTAAATATATATTAATGGCTTTAATTCCTGCAGGGTGAAGTACCCACCCTTTAACATTAACATCAACATTATTTATTTTATCTGTGGCTAAAGGAGCATCAATACTTGTCTTTATAGGAAGTGTAACTAAATTAATAGTTCGATCTTCTCTTTTACTAGTTCCATCTTCCCCAACTACCTCCAAAGATATAGTGTTTGCTCCATTATTAAACCATTCTCGTTTTAAAGTAGCTAAATATCCTACCTTTGAGTCAGCTCCATATTTAGGAAAAGCTGCTATTACATCCTTTCTGTCAACATTGGGAGCAGTACTTAATACCAATTTACCATTTGCATATATATTAAAAATCTTTATTCCAGCTGGATGAAGCCCCCAGCCTCTTATTTCGAAGGTTGAGCTTCCTATTACATCTGTAGACAAGGGTTTGTCTATTGATGTTTTTATTGGAAGTGAGCTATCAGGTACATTTATGTATCTGTCTTCTTTAATTACGCTTCCATCTTTCCCCTTTACTTCCACTGTAATCTTATTTCTACCCAAAAGTTTACCTGAAAGGTCCATGGTATATTTATATCCACTATTTTTATTGTTCAATGCATAATCAGGGTATACGTTAATTACATCTGGCCTGCTTATAGAAGGTTTTGTTTCACCTTTAAGCTTGCCATTTAAGTAGAAGCTAATTTTTTCTACTCCAACTAAGTTTATTCCCCACCCTGTAATATCCACTGTATTACTAGTTACATTAGCATTAGGTAGAGGTTTATCAATGCTCATCTTACTTTTACCAGATTTGCTTACTTTTATTTCTCTCTCTTCCTTCACGCTTATACCATTATTACCTACAACTTCTACTTTTAACTTGTGACTGCCCTCAGAGTATGTTGATAAATCTATATTATATTTATATCCACTTGTATCACCTTGTGGATATCCAGGATATACGGCATCTACGTCTGGTCTGCTGATATTTGGTTTGGTAGTTCCCACAAGGAGGTTATCTAAGTAAATATTAATACCCTTTACTCCATTTAGTGATAATGCCCAACCTTCAACAGATATACTCTTAACAGCTGTGACTCCATTTAAAGGTGTATCAATAGCCATTAGGGTTCTCGTATCTCTCGCAGTAATTTGACTATTTTCAACTGCCTGCACTAAATGCGGTGCGATGTTAAGAAATAATATAAAACCTAAGGCTAATGATAAAATCTTTTTATTTATCATTTTTGCCTCCTCGGTTATTACTTAAATACTGGGAATTCATATATTAATGCCGGATTTCCCATTTGATCAATAAGACTCTTCATTCTAGATGTTTGTTTAAAAGCCCAAGCTATATCTGTGGAATATTGATGCCAATAATTCTTATCATTTAAGTTATATCTCATCTTATATAGGGTATTCTGATTATAGTTAGAGTTTGTGATATATCCTTTGGCAATCCATGAAGCTCCGCCCTTTATTGCTGTATCAATATCAAACCATCCCTGTTGATAAGCATATTCAGAACCTAGTCTAACGGCATCCCCATCCCTAGCTCCAATACCATATAAGTTATATGTTATTCTTGGAGTAACGGGAAGTCCATTCACAGACTTTACTAAAACACCCTGTGCCAGTTGTGAGGTTCCATTTCCTGTTTCTAATAATGAATGGGATACAAGATATATAGGATTCACATTGTTTTCAGCTCCAGCTTGTAAAAAAACATTTCCTTTGTTTGCCAAAACCCCTTTATTTGTTAAGGCCACATTTAGATTAGATGCAGTTATTCCATCAAAATAAGTGAGTTTCATAAACATTAGCCTATAGGTAGAATTAGAGGTAAAGTTATCTGGATTCATATAATATTTAACTTCATCTTTAGTAGCGGCTCTTTGATTAGACCCATTATAATAAACCACTGGTGATCCTTCTGTTACCTCTCTATTAGCATAATAATCTAAAGTTTGATTATATGTAGTATAGTAAACTCGTCCATTTACATGAAAGGTTCTAGCTTGTGTTTGTTCTGTACCGTCATTACCTATAACCTTTACTGTAATCTTATGAGCTCCTAAACTTAAGTCATTAAGAGACAATGAATAAGAATATCCACTAGTCCCACTATTAACATAGTTTGGAAATGCAGCTTTAACATCAGGCCTTGATATTCCAGTATTTGTATTACCAATAGGCTTTCCATCTACACTTACCTGAACTGATTTTACACCAGAAGCATTAATACCCCATCCAACAATATTCAATTTAGAATCAACTATTGTCATATCATCAGTAGGTGATTCAATATTCATAACGGGGTTATGCTTGTTCAGGGTTATATTTCTTGTGCTAATCTCTTTAGTGCCATCTGTACCAATGAATTCAATATTTAAAGCATATTTACCTGGTTTTATTGTATTAGCCGCTATTGTATATTGAAAACCACTTGAAGGATCCTTATATTGCGGATATGCTGCATTTACATCCTCTCGCTTTATATTTACTTCAGTACTTCCAACAAGCGTTCCATTAAGATAAATATTTGCTGTTTTTACTTTAGTCTTTTGTAGAGCCCATCCTTTTATAGTTATATTAGTATTATTAAAAGTAGCATTTACAACAGGTGTTTCAACATTAGATCTTGAACTTAGATTAGTTATAGTTACATTCCTAGACTCCTGCTTAACACTTCCATCATTTCCATGAGCTTCGGTGGTTATTTTTCTAGTACCTGCTGAAAGCTTATCAAAAGGTATTCTATAAGCATAACCATTCTTAACAGGCAAATTATATGATGCAAAAGCTGCCTTAACATCAGGCCTGTCCACATTTGGAGCAATTTCTGCAACATAATTATTATCTACGTAGACCTTAATTGTTTTTACTCCAGATTGGTTTATTGCCCAACCCCGTACTAATAGACTATCGTATTCCATTGAATAATTTACTGCTGGCTCATCAATAACAGTAACAGGGTTCCATTTTACGAAATTAAAATACCTATCTTCTGAAGTTTTACTTCCGTTATTACCTATAACCTCTACAGTTATTTTTCTTTTTCCTTCTGCCAAATTATTCAAACTCATATTGTATGAATAACCTGATTTCAATGGGATATTATATTCTGGAAAGGCATTTTTAACATCTTGTCTATTAATATTTGGAGCCATACTAGTTACAAGATTATTATCAATATAAATATTAATAGTTTTTACTCCAGAAGGATTAATTCCCCATCCTGAAACAACCATAGTGTTATTATTGGTTGATACATTCAAGCCAGGATTATCAATTGCCATCCTAGCAGACCACCTATTTATTGTAAAATATCTGGTATCCTTATGCTTTGTACCGTCATTACCTTCTACTTCTACAACTAACTTCCTTTTTCCATTGGATATTCCCGCTAAATTAAGATTATATTCATAACCCAATACTTCAGGCAGATTGTAGCTTTGGTATGCCTTTTGAACATCAGGTCTAGAAACTGTGGGTTTAACGTCAGTTATAAACTTATCATCTAGATATATTTTAATATTTTTAATCCCTGACGCATTAATTCCCCATCCTGATACCAATAAATTATCAGCCCCAGTATAATAATTTAGCCCAGGATTATCAATAGCAGTTACGGGATTCCACTTATTACTTATTAAAGTAACATTGCGGTCCTCGATATGATTTATGCCATCTTTTCCAATAGCTACCGCAGAAATTTTATATGTTCCTGCTGTAAGTTTTGTGGTATCTAGAATATAGCTAAATCCTACCTTATCACCTTGTCCATATTGTGGATATGCATTTAATACATCTGGTCTTGAAAGCTTAAGTGTAGTTTCTCCTACATAATTACCGTTAAGTAATATGTTTACTTTCTCGACACCCGATTTATTTAATGCCCAGCCTACTATTTCTATATTCCCCTTTACTTCTTTATTTAAGCCTGGAATATCAATAGCTGTTATAGGTGCTAAAGTTGCATTTGCAGCATTCGCTCTTGTTGATCCAGGTGCAAGGATCATAAAGCAAAGAATCATAATGGCTACAATAGCAGAAAAGCTAGCTTTTTTATTAATTTTATACATTTCATCCCCCCTTATATATTATATTTCGTTATTTCCACTAGAAAATTAATCCTTAATGGATTTATTAGCTTTAATGAGATTTTTAAATAAAGCTAAAAAAAGTTGCACCTCTACACCTAAGTATACCAAAATCTTAATTATAATGTTATATTTATCGCTAAAATTTTTATTGTAGAAAATATGCATAGATTTATAAAATTCTTTAATGGTTTTACTTCCTTTTTTAGCACTACTAGCCTTTTTATAATGTATTATTTCAGCTTTAGGGTAATACATTATCTTCCACCCAGCCTTCTTTATCCTATAGCACCAGTCTACATCTTCCCCATACATAAAGAACGCTTCATCTAAAAGGCCAACATCTTCAATGGTTTCCTTTCTTAAAAGCATAAAAGCTCCCATTACACAATCCACTTCTGCAATATCATTATCCTTTATATAAGTTAAATGATATCCACCAAATTTCTTGTTACTTGGAAATAACTTATCCAATTTCAGAAAATAGGTTAATGAATTCCAGGGAGTAGGAAACCCTCTTTTACAAGCCTTATCTAGGGTGCCATCTCTTAGCACTACCTTACATCCTAAAGCACCAATAGCCTTTTCCTTGTCTTTATCCATATATTTTATTGACATTTCAATGGCATCCGGTTTAACTATTGTGTCAGAATTTAGTAGAAGAATATATCTCCCAACAGCTTTTCTTATAGCAATATTATTTGCTGCTGAAAATCCAAGATTTTCTTTATTGCAAATAAGTTTAATGTTCTTATTGCATATTTTTTCTATAGCTTCTATACTTCCATCAGTGGAAGCATTGTCTACAATAAAAACCTCATAACTTATATTCTTAATCGTATTAACAACAGACTCTATTGCTTTTAATGTTAATTCTTTAGTGTTATAGCTTACTATAATTATAGATACATCCATACAAACCCACCCTTACTCACTTTCTTAGCAGAGATATAGTTTCCTTAATTAGATTCAATTGAATAATAAAATAGTTCTTAATATGCTTATTGCTATATTTCACTTTTTCTGTATTGATTGATAATTTTATTCCGCTAACAATCCCATTAATATATTCTTTTCCTAAAGACCTAAAAGAAAAAAATAAAAGCTTTATCAAATAACCAATCATTATAAATGGTAAATTTATCAAAAGCTGAATTATAGGCATATTCTTATATAATAAAAGAATATTATTTCTCGGAACCAACTTTGTTTTGAAGGCATTATACTTACTTCCACTAGTTGCACTTCCCTTATGATATATTATTGCTTTACTAGCAAAGAAGCATTTGTAGCCATATATTCTAGCTCTATAGCAAATATCTAAATCTTCAAGATAAGCAAAGAAGCTCTCATCAAAGTATCCTATCTCTTCAAAAATACTTTTTCTATATATAGCAGCCCCAGCACAGGAGCTAAATATTTCTCTATCACTATTATAGAGTTTACTGTCTTTACCATCTCCATGCTTTACAGACCATCCAAGCAAAGTGTAGCCATCACCTGCATCATCAATTATCTCTTTATTATCTAAACGAAGCATTTTACTGCTACAGGAAAATACATTCTCCTTTTGCGCTATACAATTATAAAGATTTTCGAGCCAATCCTCCTCAGCCACTGTATCATTATTTAGTAATACAACATAAGGGTTTTTACTAGTCTTTATACCAACATTTACAGCTTTACTAAAGCCATAATTTTTCTCTAATTCAATAAGCTTAACCATGGGATAATTATTCTTTATATATTCTAAACTACCATCGGTGGAATTGTTATCAACAATTATAATTTCATCAGCTATCAATGTTTGATTCATAATTGAATTAATACAAGAGTATAAAAATTCTTTCCCATTATAGTTTGGAATCACTATACTGATCATATAACTTCTCCATTCTATTTATTAATATGGTTATTTTCTAAATAATTCTTTAATATACCTACCTCTTGAGTTAAATCCTTAACCTTATTTGAATAATTGGAAATAGCCTTTGTAAGAGAAAAAATTATAAGTAGTAAAAAGAAAATTAGTATAGTAAATAATGCATTTACAGGCTCCACAATATGTAACATATTTGAAACTGAAGACAAAATACTTGGGAATACCGCTATTAATAAAAATATAAAACTAGTTAATATCCATGTTAGAGTGTACTTAAGCTGAAGTTTTCTCTTATTTACCATTCTTATTATGAAAAAAGTAAAAAACAGTGTTATTACTATTATAATTAATTGAAGTACTCTATCCATGATCTATACCTCCTTATGGGTAGATATTGCTGTTATTAAAATAGCTATGCTTACCTTAATCATATAATATATTGACTTTATAGAATCAATAGATGATTTCCCCTCTAATCTTTCATTCATTATAACCGGGATTTCTTTTACCCTTAATTTGTTCTTTTGTAAAAGTACAACCGTTTCTGGTTCTGGATAATCTACTGGATAATATTTTCTAAATAAATTTATAGTTTTCCTATCAGCTGCCCTGAATCCAGAAGTAGGGTCTGTTATGTTAGCTTTAGTAAGTATTTTAATTATCCAATTAAAATAATTGATTCCTATACGTCTTAGGAAAGTAGATTGAAACCCCTCTTTTGTAATAAATCTTGAGCCAATAGCCATGTTATATCCCTTTTTTATTTCCTTTATTAGATCTTTAATATATTGAGGATTATGCTGGCCATCACCATCCACTTGTATTGCGATATCATAATCATTATAATAAGCATATTTATATCCTGTTTGCATTGCTCCGCCTATGCCTAAATTTGCTGGAAGATTAATTGTATTAACCCCAATACTCTTACATACAAATTTTGTATTATCAGTTGAGCAATCATTGACTACTAATATATCATAGCCCTCATTTAAATTTCTAATATTCTCAATTAGACTCTGTAAGTTTTTCTCTTCATTATATGCGGGAATAATTAATAGAACTTTATCCAAAATTTAAGCCCCCTCATTGTTAAATATAGTATCTTTCTACTATTATCAGCATTGTATATAAATAAACCCAGTTAATATATACATAGAGATATCGATTAAAATTATCTCTGTTTATCTGTACCTTCAGACTAGGCAAAAATAAAAGTAAAAGTGGTATTAGAGGAATGAAATATCTTCCTTGTACCCCATCTACTATTCCTTGTGCTACTGGTGTCCATGTAGCATATAAAGATGATAATATAAGCACTGTACTCAATACGAAAATAGAAACTGATAAAAATCTTAATTTATCACATTTAGATCTTTCTATGGTAATGGAAACAATTATTAATGTAACGAAAAACGAATATATTATTGAGTCTGGTAATATATTATCTAACCACCCTAAGTATCCAATAGCACTTTTGATATAAAAATCTAAATTATTATAGAAGGTTTCTCTTATAGTAAAAGCATATCTTATAGGATTTGTAAGTGCATACTTTATTTGCTCACCAGTATTAACTCCTTGCAATGGAGCATAATCTAATCCCACCTTATTATTCATATATAATAACCATCCTCCAGTTATTAGAATACTAAGCAGGGAAGTGATAATAATATAAGCTATACGGCTTTTATTATTATTAAAGCTTTCCTTTGGTAGTAGAAACAGCATAAACACTAAAGGAAAATAAACAAACTTACATAAGTTTATAAAAACTATCATTAATAATAATAGGATTGTATCCTTCTTATACAACTTCTCCTTTGAATGAAAGTATTTCAATATATAAGCTATGAACAATAAAGCTACTGCATTTAACAGTGTATCCGATGACATAGAGGCAGCTTGTTGAAGACAGATTGGTATAAATCCAATTATTGCTATTATATTTTTACCAAAAGGCATTAACTTAATTGCATATGCTACT
Source organism: Bacillota bacterium (assembly GCA_023451395.1). GTDB lineage: Bacteria > Bacillota > Clostridia > Clostridiales > Clostridiaceae > JAEXZL01. The sequence goes on from JAEXZL010000192.1 coordinate 30,055, forward strand.
ATTATCGTCCAAGTAAGTAAATTTGCTAATCTGCCCAAATAAAAAACAAATAACACTGGTAAATTTAATAGGCTTCCTATTGCTATTCCTATACTCTGAGGTAAATATTGTAATGGTGAGTATACAGCAGCATTGGGATAACTATAAAAAATTTTATCTTCTTTATTTAAAGGCAATGTTATGGCATCTTTAAACTCTTCTAAGTTAACCTTTCTATCTGAATTAAAGGCAATTCTTTCAGTTCCTGATAATTCATATAATGTATTTACACTTCTTGGAAGATAGCTTCCTACACCTTCCTCATAACTTTGAGTAATAAAGCTTCCTTGTGAAATTTCAAAAGCTCTGTAAAAATGGTAAGGCTCATCTGGGGACTGGAAAGGAGGAATAATAAATACTAATATAATTCCATAAATTAATGTAATACCTAAAAATACCTTTTCTATTTTTATACCTTTATCACCCTTAATTAGATAGTATAATATGCCTAAAGCAATGATAGTTATAGCTATTATCATCAGTGGATATCTTCTAGGGTATGCTACTTTACTAGTAATTTTAAATTCCAAATTCCCTTCTTTTTTTTCACCATTCAAGTAAATATTGCCTTCATTATTTATTTCAGCATTACTTGTATATATAATAACCTCACCAGATTTATCCTTGGGAATAGTCATGTAAAAATAGTACTTATTTCCCTTATTTATTTTAATGTCTCCAAAGTCAAACTTATAGTATTGCTCTGTATCTTGCAAAGAAATTTCAGTTTCTAAACTATATAAATCATTCCCATCTAAATCTCTCAATCCATATTTTATTACGATAGGATCATGTAAGGTGTCACTTCTCATAAGGACTTCCATAGATGAAATATTATTTTCAGTTGCTATAAAACTCTGTGTTGTTTCTGTATTGCCGCTATCTTTCAGTTCAACGAGCTCTTCCTTTGGTGTATTTTGATTAAAACTAGTGTATTCGACTTTCCCTTTTATCTTTATAAATAACTCACCAAATTGAAAAAAAACTACTACTAAAAGCATTAAGGCAAATATATATATCCTTTTAAACTTCATTGTAGCCTCCTATTTAATTCTCTTATGAGTAAAGATATGATATAGTAAATATTACCCCCTACTTTAAAAGGGTAAATTAAGCAAATTATGGAATGAACAATAGGTTTATCTGACCCCTTCATTAACTAGTCCATCTCAGTATTTTCTTAATTTTGTTCTTAACTCTCACCATATAATACTTAAATACAGAAAAAATGGTCTTCCTATACATAAACTTAACTTTTTGCTTTTTGTCTTCAGAAATATACGGATCTAAGCAAAAGCTTTTTAAATCCCTCACTACATTCTCCCACTTATATTCCTCTTTTATATTCCTTAGGTTTGACTTACAGGATTGATATAATTCATTATCTTCTAAAAGCTGAATGATTATATTAGCTAAGCTTTCATAATCCCTTTCTTCATGGCAAAGTCCTAGTCCTTCTTTCTCCACCATTTCAGCCATAAAGTCGCCTTTAGTTAATACCATGGGAAGCTCGCACCAGAGATAATCTAGGATTCTTGTTCTAAAGGAATATCTAGTTTCCAGGTTATTATAGTAAGTACTTATTCCAATGTCCGCTTCTAAGAGATAATTTTGCCTTTCCTCGTAGGGTACCCAATCATTAAAAAACACCATTGTATCATACAAATTATATTTCTTAGACAGCTCTATACACTTTTCTGCAATGGATATATCTATAT
>JAEXZL010000201.1 GCA_023451395.1 Bacillota bacterium
TTATAGACACAAGATCCTTAGTCTTGCCTGTCTGCCAGTTCCAGCACGCCCGCATGAGGCAGTATCACTGCCACGAATGTTATTATAGCACCTATACACAGACTTTGTAAAGAGGCTTTTTTAATTATTTTTCTTTAAATATTATTAGCTTATTTGGAATAAGCTCTGGAAGCTGTCTGTATAGAAAGATATATACGTTGTAGCTAACTCTTATTTTCTTAACATATTTATCTGTTTCCTTAAAGGGTATATAAGAAAGACTTTCTCCATCCTTTGAATATTCTAGATTTCCAAGCCATTTTTTTACGTTTCCTATACCACCATTGTAGGCTGCCAAAGCTACCTCTGTATTTTTAAACTCTTTAAGGAGCTTACTTAAATAGTAGCTTCCCATTCTTATATTAAGCTCTTCCTCATAAAGTCTTTCAGTGGTGAAATCCTGGATCTTTAAATCCTCAGCAATATCTAGAGCCGTACTCTCTGTAATCTGCATAAGACCATAAGCATCCTTATTGGATTTAGCCCCTGGATTAAATTTGCTTTCAGCCTTCATAACTGAAAGAACTAATAGAGGATCCAAATTATATTCTTGGCTATATTTATCGATATACTCCCTATACTTGTAGGGATACTGAATTTTATAGGCCACATATTGAAGGGCCATAAATAAAACTATAATTAATATCACAATAGCTATAAGTCTTTTAAATAGTCTTTTTATTAATTTCATCATCATCCCCTATTTTAACTAGTCCTACATTTTTAGTATCTTTATTATGTCCTCTAACTGCTGCTTTGTAGACATCAATTCACCAGAGTTATCAATAACAAAATCTGCATACTGGCGCTTTTCCTCCAGGGAAAGCTGGGAGTTAATCCTTGCCATAATCTCAGCAGTAGAAAGATTATCTCTTTCTCTCACCCTCTTAATCTGAGTATTTTTATCTACCCATACAAGGATAACATAATCCATATCCTTATGCATACCATTTTCCACAAGAGTAGGTGCATCTATCACAACGATACTCTCCCCAGCACTGTTATATCTATCAATTTCTTTAAATATCTCAAGATTAATATAAGGCATTATCTTTTCCTCGTATTTAATCCTTTCCTTAGGATATTTAAATATATAGTTTCCGAACTGCTTTCTAAGAAAGTTTCCTCTCCAATCAAAGAATCCATCTCCATACTCCTTTCTTACCCAAGGTAAAATATCAGAATAAAGGTCTAAAACTCTTCGAGAAATCATATCAGCATCAATTATAGGAAAACCAGCTCTGCTTAAAAAGCCCGAGACAGTACTTTTTCCAGAACCAATACCACCGGTTAAACCTATTTTAAGCATGAAATTACCTCCTATTACTTTGCATCATACCAGTCCTTACCAAAATGCATATCTATTTCTAAAGGAACACTAAGTTTCAGAGCTCCTTCCATAGCTTCTTTAACTAAATCCTCCACAATTTCTAGTTCATCCTTATAAACATTAAGAATTACTTCATCATGAACCTGAAGTATAAGCTTACTCTTAAGCCCCTTGTTTTTAAGCTGTTCATAAACCCTTACCATGGCCAGCTTAATTATATCCGCTGCACTTCCCTGAATAGGAGCATTCATTGCAAGTCTTTCCCCTAAGGCTCTTACAATTTTATTTGAAGCATTTACTTCAGGAATACCTCTTCTTCTATTTAAAATAGTTGAGGCATATCCCTTCTCCCTTGCTATCTCTATTACATCCCCTAGATATTTTTTGATATTTGGATATCTATCAAAATAAATATCCATATACTCCTTAGCTTCTTTTTTGGTAATCTTTAAATCCTTAGCAAGACTAAAGTCGCTGATTCCATAAACTATACCAAAATTAACAGCCTTAGCCCTTCCTCTCATTAACTTAGTAACCTCATCTAAAGGTACCTTGAAAACCTCTGAGGCGGTCTTTGTGTGAATATCTATATTATCCTTAAAGGCATGTATCATATTCTCATCATGGGCAATGTGAGCAAGAACTCTTAGCTCAATCTGTGAATAATCCGCTGAAAGGATTAAGGAATCTTCATTAAAGGGGATGAATACCCTTCTTATTTCTCTTCCCATTTCATATTTAATAGGTATATTTTGAAGGTTTGGTTCAGTACTTGATAATCTTCCAGTAGTTGTAACAGTTTGATTAAAGCTTGAATGGATGCAGCCATCCTCATCAATTACATTTTTTAACCCTTCTATATAAGTAGAGTTAAGCTTTGTAAGCTGTCTGTAATAAGTTATTTTATCAATAATCGGATGCTTATCAGAAAGAGCCTCCAGCACCTCTGCATTGGTGGAATATCCAGTCTTTGTCTTCTTAATTACTGGTAAATCAAGCTTTTCAAAGAGAATTTTTCCAAGCTGTTTAGGAGAATTAATATTAAATTCCTCTCCTGCCATGGTAAATATGGCTTCTTGAGTACTCTGAATCTCTTTTATAAACTTATCTCCCAAGGTATTAAGCATACCTCTATCAACCTTAAAGCCTAATACTTCCATGGATGATAAAACCTTAGTTAAAGGTAGCTCCACTTCATAATAGAGCTTTTCCATATCCTCCTCTTGAAGCTTTTTAACCATCAAGTGGTAGAGCTTTGGCATATAAAAGCATTCTGCTGCCCTTTCTTTATCCCCATAGCTCTTTGGATCCTCTCCTAGATATTCATTAATCATAGTAACTAAAGGATACTCACCCTTTGATGCATCAATAAGATATGCAGCAACCATTATATCAAAGATAACTCCTTTTAGTTCAATATCATGCTTAGTAAGAGCAGTATAGGCATTTTTTGCATCATAACATACCTTTTTGAAGCTATCATCCTCTAAAAAAGTCTTAAAGGAATCTATAGCCCCCTCTTCCTTCATAAGTTCTTCAATATTCAGGAAGTAAACTACCTCATTATTGGTAATATACATAGACTTAACAGCTGTTTTAGTGTAAAAATCCTTATGGGCAATTTCAAAGCTTAAATAGCTATTTTCATTCTTATCTAAAGTAGAAATAAAGTTTTGAACCTCTTTGCCAGTCTTTAATTCTTTAAAAGAAAATTCCTCTCTTGTTTCCACTTCAAAAGAATTTTCTGTTTCCTCTGTACTTTCTTCAATCTCATGCACAGGAATTTTATCTACAAGAGATTTAAACTGAAGCTTATAAAACATCTTTTTAATTGCTTCCTTGTCAAAGGCATCCTTAGACTTTATATCTTCTAAATCTAACTCCACAGGGACCTCGGTAATTATAGTTGCAAGCTTTTTGCTAAATATAGCCTGCTCACTATAGTTAATAAGATTTTCTTTAACCTTTTTCCCGGAAATCTCCTCCACATGCATAAGAAGATTTTCAATACTCCCATAGGTCTGTATTAGCTTATAAGCAGTTTTTTCACCTATCCCTGGAACCCCTGGTATATTGTCAGAGCTATCTCCCATAAGTCCCTTAACATCTATGAATTCCTTAGGGGTAACCCCAAAGTCCTTTACCATTCTTTCTCTGTCGTAAATTTCCTTTTCCGTTACGCCCTTTTTTGTGATAATAACTTTAATATTATCTGAGGCCAGCTGAAGTGCATCTCTATCTCCAGTAAGTATGTAAACCTCCATATTATTTTTTTCAGAAAAGGTTGCTAAGGTACCAATTAAATCATCTGCTTCATATCCATCAATTTCAAATATATTTACAGCCATATATTTTAAGAGCTCTTTAACAACTGGAAATTGCTCTCTAAGCTCCTCTGGCATCTTTTTTCTTCCTGCTTTGTATTCGGCATATTCTGTATGCCTAAAGGTAGGAGCCTTTCTGTCAAAGGTTGCAACTACATGATCTGGCTTTATTTCCTCATACATCTTAAAAAGCATGTTTACAAAGCCATAAACGGCGTTAGTATGAAGCCCTTCAGAGTTAGTCAACGGGGGTAGTGCATAAAAGGCTCTATTCATAATAGAATTGCTGTCTAATAAAAGTATCTTTTCCATGGCTACTCCTCCAAATCAAAATATATTATCAAAGCTATATTTAATGTAAAAAAAGTTATTACATAATTTCACAATGAGCCTGCTACAGATATCCTTGATTATCTCCACTTTTTCTAATATCTAAAATGGATACTTATCTTTAAAATAATAAAGGTCTTAAATAATTTACTAAGCAGGCTTATAAATATATAATAACAGATTAATAACCCTATGAGGTAGTATACAGTGTTTTTTTTAATAATTCCCATATATTAATGGGATATACCTAGAAAATGCTTAAGTCTAATTCTCTAGAGAGATCCTGGAGCATCTTAATGCCCCCAATGCTATTTCCCTTTTCGTCTAAGGCAGGACCGAAGACTCCAATACCCATTCTTCTTGGTACTGCAGCCAGTATTCCTCCCCCTACTCCACTTTTTGCTGGTATACCTATATGTACTGCAAATTCTCCTGATTCATCATACATCCCACAAGTTACCATTATTGTTTTTACTATTCTTGCTGCCTCTCGGGAAATCACTCTTTCACCGGTGCTCTTTATTATTCCATCATTTGCCAGCATAGCACCAATCCTTGAAATATCTCTGCAATTTATCTCCATGGAACATTGTTTAAAATAAACCTCTAAGGCTTCCTCAACAGATCCATCAAGTATCTTATTTCCTTTCATAAAGTAGGCAAGGGCTCTATTTCTATCACCAGTTTCCTGCTCTGATAAATATACGTCCTGATTTATTCTAATACTATCATTACCAGTAATTTTCCTTGTAAAGGATAACAGTCTTGATATTTTTTCCTCTACACTATCTCCCTCAATTAAGGAGGAGGTTACAATGGCACCGGCATTTATCATGGGATTAAAGGGCTTATTTATTTTCTTTACCTCTAAATTAACTATTGAATTAAAGCCATCTCCCGTGGGTTCCATCCCAACCTTACTAAAGACATTTTTTATTCCCTTATCCGTTAAAGCTATCATAAGACTAAGAACCTTAGAAATACTCTGCATGGTAAAGTTAACCTCCCAATCACCTACTAGGTACTCCCTTCCCTCTAAGGTGGTTACAGCTATACCTAAATGCTCAGGATTTGCATTGCAAAGCAGAGGTATATAGGAAGCAACTTTGCCCTCTGAGATATGTACCCTGTTGTTTTCAATAACGCTTTCTAATAATCCTCTCATATTACACCATCCTAATTCATATTTATCTAAATACTATAATAACCTTTTAAGCTTTACATGAAAACAACTTTTTATTGCAATGAATAAATTTTTATGCTAAGATATTTTTTGTAGCGCCGGTGTGGCGGAACGGCAGACGCACACGACTCAAAATCGTGCGGGAAACCATGTGGGTTCGAGTCCCACCACCGGCACCAAAGAAAAAAGCACTTGCAGTTGCAAGTGCTTTTTTTATTAAAAACGCCCAAAGGGGCGAAATAAATCTTTTCCCTAAACGAAATCGTATTCACTATCTGTTCCTCATGGTTGGTAAAAGACGATCTTATTTCACAAAAAGAGGTAGCAAAGGATTTTACTTTTAATTTAACGACAATTATCAAAGGTGAGTTTTACTTTTAATGTCATAGGAGGAGATTTAATGTTTATTAACAAAGATAACCTGACTATCCGCAGTGCAAGGATAGAAGATGCAGAAATTCTTACAAGATGGTGGAATGATGGTACCGTTATGGCACACGCAGGATTTCCTAATGGATTAGATCAAAGCATTGAAGTAACTATTTCTCAGGTTGAAGTCAACAAGATACGACTTTCTCAAATTTGTATCATTGAGATTGATAAAATCCCTGTAGGAGAAATGTCCTTTGGCTTTCAAAAGGATGGGATAGCCGAAATAGGCATAAAAATTTGCATTCCAACATATCAAAACCGCGGGTACGGCTCAAAACTTACTGAGATGCTTATTAATTATCTCTTTGATGACGCAGAACTAAACCAGAAGTTTATGGTTAAAAAGATTATTCTTGACACCAATCTGAAAAATCAACGAGCACAGCATGTTTATGAGAAGTTAGGTTTTACTCCTATGGGTGTAAACTACAGAGCATGGAAAGATCAGCAGGACCAGTGGCAGGATACTGTGGATTATGAAATGACACGAGAATCCTACAAGGAACTGAAAAAGCAAAGCTTATATAAAGTTTCTTTCTGAAACTACTTTTCTTTTATTACTCTCTCCTTAAAAAAGTCTATAAAGCTCTTTGTCCCATTTGAAAGATAACTATCCTTCTTATAAATTGCAGCCATCTTTGTTGTTGTTTCCTCTGATAGAATAGTCTTTACAGTCATACTTCCTGTTATGGACAGCTTACTTATGGATTCTGGAACCAAAGCAATACCCAGTCCTGTTCCAGCCCATAGCAGTGAAGTTCTAGCATCATCAGTTTTACAAAAGATATAGGGCTTTACCCCTACCTTTTCAAAGGCAAGATTTATGATTGTTTCAAAACGCCTATAATAAATTAATGGTTTATTTTTAAGAGCCGTTAAAGGGATTTCCTTATCTTTAATATTTTCAAAGAATTTCCCGTCTCCCACAGCTACTAGAGGCTCCTTATTTCCATAAATACAGCAGAAGCCTTCTCCATTAAAGGGAGTTCTAACTATAGCACATTCTATAATTCCATGTCTTAGTTTTTCTAGAAGTTCATATGTGGTTCCTTCCGTTATCTCAAAGGTTATTTGAGGGTATTCTCTGCAGAAATCTGAAATAAAATTATTAATAAGAAGATTTCCTGAAGACGAAATAGTTCCAAGCTTTAGTATACTCTTAGGGTTTTCCTGAAAATCCTGAAGCTGACTTAGGGTAGCATCCATCATAGATAAAATATTCTTTGCTTTTAGATATAAAAAGGAGCCGGCCTCTGTTAATTCTACCTTCTTTGAACTGCGGTTCATAAGCTTAAGTCCAATCTCCTCTTCCAAAAGTATAATTTGCTTGCTTAGAGGAGGCTGTGATAAATTAAGTTTTTGTGCCGCAGTGGTGAAGCTTTTTGTCTCTGCAATAATAGTAAAATAATATAACTGCTTAATATTCATAAGATCCCCTTTCACAAATATGGAGCACTTTATGTGCTTTTGTTCAAACTTGTTTCTTCCATATCTAAATGCTATAATTCATAGTGTTAATATTCCAAAAATATATTAATTACAATTATACTAGTTCTGTGGAGGATTGCAAATGGGAAAATTAATGAAATATTTAAAGGATTATAAAAAGGAAAGTATCTTAGGCCCATTGTTTAAACTTTTAGAAGCAAGCTTTGAGCTTTTTGTTCCCTTAGTTATGGCTAAAATTATTGATGTGGGAATAAGAAATCAAGATTATTCTTATATATTAAGAATGGGAGGTATTTTAATATTCTTAGGGATTGTTGGCCTTCTCTCCTCTCTCACAGCCCAGTATTATGCAGCAAAAGCTGCAGTAGGCTTTGGTACTAATTTAAGAAATGACCTATTTTCTCATATTAACAGTCTTTCCTTTACTGAAATTGATACTGTGGGCACCTCTTCCCTCATCACCCGCATGACCAGTGATATCAATCAGGTTCAATCCGGTGTTAATCTAACCCTTCGGTTATTTCTTCGCTCTCCCTTTGTAGTCTTTGGAGCTATGGTTATGGCCTTTACTATTAACACAAAAGCTGCTTTGATTTTTGTAATAGCTATCCCCTTGCTATCTCTTGTGGTCTTTGGAATTATGCTAATGAGTATTCCACTATACAGAAAGGTTCAGAACCATTTAGACAAAGTCTTATTACTTACAAGAGAAAACCTCGTAGGGACTAGAGTCATTAGAGCCTTTAATAAGCAAGAGGATGAAATCAATAACTTCAATGAAGCAAGCACCGCTTTAGTAAAAATCCAGGAATTTGTGGGAAAAATATCTTCTATGCTGAACCCTGTTACCTATATAATTATAAATCTTGCTATTATTTTAGTTATTTGGGTCGGTGGCCATGAGGTGAATAATGGAATAATAACTCAAGGTGCTGTGGTGGCCCTTGTAAATTATATGTCACAGATACTGGTGGAGCTTATCAAGCTTGCTAACTTAATAATAACCCTTTCCAAGTCTCTAGCTAGTGCTCATCGTATTTCTTCAGTGTTTGATATAGCTCCTAGCATTATAGAAAATACTGTTAAAACTGCTACTCCATATAAGAAATCACCCAAGGTGGAGTTTAGAAATATGAGTTTTTCTTATAATAACTCTTCAGAAGAGGTTTTAAGTAACATTTCCTTTTCCGTTGAACCTGGGCAAATCATTGGTATTATCGGTGGTACAGGTTCTGGAAAAACAACCTTGATAAACATGATTCCCAGATTCTATGAGGCTACTAAGGGTAGCGTCCTTGTTGATGGTGTTGATGTAAGGAATTATCCCTTAAAAGAACTTAGATACAAAATTGGACTTGTACCACAAAAAACTGCTTTATTTAAAGGAACAATCCGTGAAAATATCCAGTGGGGTAAAAAAACTGCCAGTGATGAGGAAATCTTAAGAGCTCTAGATACGGCCCAAATAAAAGAATTTATAGCTGAAAAAAGGGAAGGTCTTGATTTTTTGGTGGAGAAAGGTGGCAGGAATCTATCCGGAGGTCAAAAGCAAAGACTTACCATAGCAAGAGCCTTAGTTAGAGAGCCTGAAATATTGATATTAGATGATAGTTCTTCAGCTCTAGATTTTGCCACAGATGCAAAATTAAGAAAGGCAATTACGGAAGATACAAAGGATAAGACGGTGTTCATAGTTTCTCAGCGCGTTAGCACTATTAGAAACTCCGATTTAATACTTGTAATGGATGATGGTAACCTTGCTGGTATTGGTGATCATAAAAGATTGTTTAATGAATCTAAAGTATACAGAGAAATCTGCTTATCACAGCTTTCTAAAGAGGAGGTGTAATAAGAATGAATAAATATAAAGATACCATTAAAAGAATTCTATTATATATAGGAAACTACAAATGGATGGTTTTTATATCACTGCTTCTTGCCTTTATTACTGTAGTTCTTACTCTCTATACACCTATCTTAATAGGACAAGCTGTAGATTTAATTACTGGGAAAGGTAGAGTTAACTTTTTAGCACTTTTATTTATAATGAAAAATATTGGATTAATCGTACTTATTACCTCCTTGGCCCAGTGGATTATGAACATAATTAACAACAAAATCACCTATAGAGTAGTAAAGGATATTAGAACAAGGGCTTTTAACCAGCTCTCCAATCTGCCCTTAAAATATTTAGATTCTCATGAGAATGGTGATATAATAAGCAGAATAATTGCAGACGTGGATCAGTTTTCTGATGGACTTCTAATGGGCTTTACCCAGCTCTTTACAGGTATTATAACAATACTGGGAACCCTGCTTTTTATGTTTTCAATAAATAAGTTAATTGCAATAGTAGTTATTTTAGTAACTCCTCTTTCTCTCTTTGTAGCAGCCTTTATAGCAAAAAAGACCTATTTTATGTTTAGACTACAATCACAGACCAGAGGAGAGCTTACTTCCTTAGTTGAAGAAACTCTTGGAAACGAAAAAGTAGTACAGGCTTTTAGTCAAGAGGAAGAAGTAATTAATAAATTTAAAGAAATAAACGGAAGATTAAAAGAATGTAGTGAAAAGTCATTTTTTTATTCCTCTATAACAAACCCCGCAACTCGTTTTGTTAATGGTCTTGTTTATTCTGCTGTGGGTATTACTGGTGCCATTGCAGCACTTAGAGGTTATCTTTCAATTGGTCAGCTTTCCTCCTTCTTAAGTTATGCAAACCAATATACCAAGCCCTTTAATGAAATTTCTGGCGTTGTAACAGAGCTACAAAACGCTCTGGCATCTGCTGCTAGGGTATTTGAGCTTATAGATGAACTACAAGAAAACCCAGATTCTCCCGATGCAATAGATCTTCAAGAGGTGGATGGAAGTGTTTCTATTGAAGACGTGCATTTTTCTTACATCCCTCATAAACCTTTGATAGAAGCTTTCAATTTAAAGGTTAAACCTGGACAAAGAGTTGCCATAGTAGGTCCCACAGGATCAGGAAAGAGCACTGTAATAAATCTTCTTATGGGTTTTTATGAAGTAGATTCAGGCTCTATAAAAATTTCAGGTAATGATACCCGTAAACTCACAAGAAAAAGCCTTCGAAATAGCTTTGGTATGATACTTCAAGAAACCTGGCTAAAATCTGGTACCATTAGTGAAAATATAGCTTATGGAAAGCCTGGAGCTTCTAAAGATGAGATAATAAAAGCCTCAAAAGATGCTCATGCCCACAGTTTTATCAAAAAAATGGCAAAGGGCTATGACACAATAATTACAGAAGATGGTGGAAATCTATCAGAGGGTCAAAGGCAGCTTCTTTCCATAGCTAGAGTAATGCTATCACTTCCTTCCATGCTTATTCTAGATGAAGCAACCTCCTCTATTGATACCAGAACGGAGATTGAGATTCAAAAAACCTTTGATAAAATGATGGAAGGGAGAACAAGCTTCATAGTTGCTCATAGATTATCTACCATAAGAGAAGCGGATATAATTATTTTCATGGACAATGGACATATCGTTGAATCAGGTACCCATGAGAGCCTTCTTGCTAAGAATGGCTTCTATGCAGAGCTCTATAACAGCCAGTTTCAGGGTAAATAAAATTATATTAAAAAAGCAAGGAAGCTAAACTTTATTAGCTCCTTGCTTTTTTCATTTCACTATTCTAACTAAAACTATAACCTATAGCCTTTAGAAAAGCTTTTGCCACGGCCATATGTCCCGTTTCCGTTGGATGAACTCTATCTAATGCATAATGAGCAGAGTAATTTACCTCTATCAATTTATCAATACCCTCTTGAGTATTTACAAAAACAGCTCCATACTTTTCTGAAAGCTCTTTAACTACCTTACCATACTTAATTACTTCAATTCTCATAGGATCATTTTCATTCTTTTCTATAAAAAATGGTGTCATAAGAATAAGGCCCTTTAATCCAGGTAAAGCTTTTTCTATTAACTCTTCCAAAGTTCTTTTATATTCATCAATATAAACATGAAGCTCTTTCATCTGAGGGTGGTGAAATTGTCTCCAAATATCATTTACACCAATCATTATAGATAGATAATCAGGCTGTAGATCTAATACATCTCTTTTCCATCTTTCCTTAAGCTCTATCACTCTGTTGCCATCGACCCCCATATTTACAATACGATAGTTGTTTTCTGGGTAGGTACAGTTTATTAGTGCCGCTGCAAAGGATGCATATCCAAAACCTAAAGCTTCTGCTCCCCCTTCTCCTACAGGCTGCTTTCTTCTGCAATCTGTAATAGAATCACCAATAAAAATTAACTTTGAATTTTTCTCAAAAATCATTTGTATACCTCCTAATATTGTTAATATTATCTAACAGTTTATCATGGTAACTCTCTATATTATCGAATACATTTCAATTTTCATTATCTGTAATTTTCATCCAGAGAATTTCTTTGTAAATAGTTGTATAAGGCACCTAAAAGATTTGAATCATTTTGGAAGAAGCAGCTTTCAACTATAGGAGTAACCTTTGCAAAGGGAAGGCTGTCCATAATTACCTTGAGGCTTTCTTTAATCCTATAAATAAAGTCATCTCTGCTGCTTATAGCTCCTCCTAAGACAATCTTCTCCGGATCATAGGTGTACTGAAGATTGTATATCCCTAGAGCATTGTAAAAGTAAAATTCATCGATAGCCTTTATGCAATGGAGGTTTCCTTCCTCTGCCCTATAAAATATTTCTCTTCCATCTAAAGCTTCATAATCCTCCTCCATAGAATCCGCTGCCCTTTTAACTAAAGCCTCCGTTGAACCTAATTGGCTCCAGGTTAAGCCTTTAAAGCCTTCTTCATCTCTTTTCCAATCCAAAATACAAAGTCCAAACTCTCCTCCATGAAGATTAAATCCCTTATGAACCTTTTTATTCTTTATCACAGCTCCTCCGATGCCTGTCCCACAAACAATAAATAGCACATCCTCATTCTCCTTAGCAGAGCCCTTCCACACCTCCCCTAATGCTGCACAATTCGCATCATTTTCAATTTCTAGCTTCAATCCTAGGCCCTTACCAAAAATCTCTTTAAAATTAGGTCCATGAATGCATGGCAAAGCACTAAGTCCCTTTATCACTCCACTTTCACTATCCACTCCACCAGGCGCACTTACTGCTACTCCCTTCACATCATAGTTATCTCTAAACTTTATTATTAATTCACTCATGGCTTCTTTAAAGATTTCAAAGTTGTATCTCTCAGATCTATAGCTTCCTTTTTCCAGGAACTCACCCTCATTGGTTAAAAGTGCATATTTTACACTGCTGCCCCCAATATCTATTGCTAGATACTTATCCATAATAGGCCCCCTTTATAGTGTATATTTAATAAAGAAAAAGAAAATGACCTTATAAAAGCCTTGCTCTAGAATCCATTATTCTCAACAACCTTTTTAATCCATCTTCCTGATTTTTTTATAGTTTTTTTCCCACTATTAAGATCAACTGAAATGAATCCATATCTATTCTTGTAAGCATTTGTCCAGGACCAGCAATCTATAGGTGTCCAAGTATGATAGCCAAAACAATTTGATCCTTCCTTAATTCCTTTATGAAGATATATTAAGTGCTCTTTAAAGAAGTCTATTCTGTAATCATCTTCAATTATACCTTCTTCATTTATATAATCTTCCTCACCCTGTACTCCCATTCCGTTTTCCGAAATAAACCAAGGGATATTATTATAGTTATCCCTTATATTTATAGCTATATCATAAATGCACCTAGGGTAAATTTCCCATCCTCTATAAGGATTCATTCTTCTTCCAGGCATTTCATAATAATCGAAGTATTTATCAGGCATCCATATCATAGAGTCATCTAAGCATGTCTCCTTTGCTTTTACCCTTCTTGGCTGATAATAGTTTATTCCCAAAAAATCTATGGTATTTTCTTTAATTATATTCATTTCATTATCAGCAGAATGCCAGAGGATACCGTCTCTCTTTAATACCTCCACAAGCTTTCTTGGGAACTCTCCCTTAATTGCTGGATCAAGAAAGGAATTATTGAAAAAATCATTGGTAAATTCTGCTGCCAAGGTATCTTCATAACTGTTGCTTCTTGGATATGCAGGAGTAAGGTTTAAAATTATACCTATCTTTCCCTTTTGACCCATTTCTCTATAAGCTTTTATAACTCCTGCTGACGCAAGATTTAGATTATAAATTATCTGTACGGCTTTTTTCCCATCAACAATCTTTGGGTAATGAAATCTATAGAGGTAGCCTCCTTCAGGAATCACTATTGGCTCATTAAAGGTAGTCCAGTACTTCACCCTATCTCCAAACAGCTCAAAGGCCTTTTTTGCAAAAAGTACAAAAAGCTCCACAACCTTTTTAGATTCCCATCCATCATATTTATCATATAACTCTATGGGGATATCAAAGTGGTGGAGATTCATAATTGGTAATATCCCTTTTTTAATGAATTCATCTATAACCTCATTATAAAAATTCTTGCCATCTTCATCTACTTCTCCAGTTTCAAAATTCTTAATAAGCCTACTCCATTGAATAGAGGTCCTTATGGAATTAAGTCCAGTTTCTTTAATGAGTCTTATATCCTCTTTAAAGCTATTATAAAAATTGCTGGCAACATCAGGGCCAACCTTGTTATAGAAGGCCTCTGGCTCAATGTCATACCAGTGGTCAAATATATTTTTATGAGCCTTATTAAAGCTGCCTTCAGATTGAGGTCCTGAGGTAGCTGACCCCCACCAAAAGTCTTTGGGGAATAGATATTTATTCTTATTTATAGGTTCAGATCCTGTGCCTATTTCACTCACCATACCATTTCCTCCCTCAATTTTCTATATTTACTACTAATTATATATACTAGTTCTATACATGTATATGTTATCAGCAAAAAAATTGCGGCATAACCTTTTATAAGCTTATGCCACACCATTTATAATTATTTCACTAAAATATAATCATTAATTAACCTAATAAATCCTCTTCTATTTGTAATACGAAGCTTAACTCTACTTCCATCCTTTAAATAAATCCACACTGCAAAAATTAATATTCTTTTTGCATAATTCACCTCTGAATACTCTATAGCTGCCCAGGTCTTATTAAACATAGGAACAAATAAAATTCTTTCATTAGTACAATAAAGCATTCCACTTTTTTGAAACATCCATTCTTTCCCTTTATATTCAGCCAAAAATTTAACGGGTTTAGTTTCATTCTCTCTAAGAGAAATGCTAAGTGAATTCATATATTTGTTACTAACATAATAAAAGGAGGCTCCTATAGAAAGGATTAGCCCAATAATATAATCGGTAATGAAATTTCCCCACACATCATACTCAGTAAGCAAATCTGGTAATAATTTAAATACCTGTTGGAACTCTACGTCACTTATCTTGTTCTCTCTAATGGCTTTAAGAAAACTAAAGGTATATGAAATATAATTAGCAACAAATAATATAAGTAGAGATATTATAATAGAAAATATTATACCTTTTTTACTTAACTTCTTTCCTAAAAGTGTATACCCCTTCATAGCCACAGTTACTGCTATTAGTCCGGAGAGCCCAGATAAATAGCCAACTTGTCCCAAAACAACCCAGATAGCTCCTCCTATTAAAGCTCCACATATAGCACCTGTCACTCCACCAAAGACATTTTCTTTCTTCTCATCCACATATGTGGGTTCATCAGAATATATTATTTTCTCTTTTTCTTCCTTAGGCCTATAAGTATTATCCTTACTATCACTGTAATGATTATTATCATTATTTCTATAGGTACAATTATCACTGTTAACAGAATCATGATAAATTTCTGTTTCAGTGCTGATGATTCTTTCCTCATGAGATTTGATTTCTTTGTATTTATGATTCAAATAAATAATATAAAGTAAAATTGCTATAAATACTGCTAATACTATAGTACTTCCATAAAAAAATGATGGTGAATAATCTGGATAATTGGTGGTATCCAAGTAATAAAGTCCAAAATAATCCGTAAAGTTATCTTCTGTAATTAGCTCTTCTCCTAAAAACTCATTAAAGGAATCTATTGCTAAGGCTTTCATGTCATCATCAATCATAGCAGAATACCCACTGGCATTTTTAGGCGCTGGAACGGTTAAGAGCTCTTCATCGTAGGTGTATTGGATAATTGACTGAAAATCCTCCTCTTTATTCTCATCTACAGTAATAATATACACTCGATTTTCTTCGTCTATAACAAAATGAGCTTTCCCATTAACATTTGTGTTAATATCTTTAAACCCCTCTGACATTAGAGAAACTGAGACATAACTGTATACCAATTCATCATCAGCTTCATAAAGCACAGATGGCCCCTCTTCAACTTCTTGTTTTTGCAATATGCCTCCAAAAACCACAAGCACATTTAAAACAATTAATAATGCTAGAACTCCCATGAGTAGCTTGTACAATAATTTCCCTTTTACTTTGCTTTTCATACTATCCTCCCCTTAGTGCATATAAGCTTCAATAATTACTTCTAACCATGAATAAAAGTATTGCTTTAATATATTAATGTAATACTATTTTAATATTAGCATAAATATTCTTATAATTATATTCTTCGCTCTTGGTTAAACTATGTATATGCCTCTTCTTCTTGGTAATAATTTTCACCTCCCTTGAATAATTTATTATAGGTAGATAAGGAGTGATAGAATGAAGAGGTGCATTCTCTTTTTATTATTTTGTATATGCTTTTTTTCCGGCTGTGGAATAAACCTAAATGAATATCCTGGAAGCAGCGATAAACCCTTTATAAATTACTACTCATCAGAGCTGGCTAAGGACCTTTCAGAGAACCAGAGTCTAGAAATAATGGTTTTTGAAACTAACCTTTCTTCTGAAGTTAATGTATCAGAGGCAGATAAGGAGGTCTTTATTTCATTTCTTGGAAATCTCAAGGAAGACAGCTTTATTGCTAATGTTAGTGATTATATAGAACTTCCTAAGGTTCCTGCCTTTAAGCTCTATATAAAAACCTACAAAAATAAATATGTAATTAATGTATATAATGAGAAGGTTATATCTCTTTATCCCTGGGATGGCTTATATGAGGAGGATTTTCTAACTATGGAATACACACCTAAGGCATATAATCTTCATAGCCTTTGCAAATATATACTTTCTAATAAGTAAAATCCCTTAGGGGATTTTTCTCTTTCTTTTCTTATTGTAAAAATTATATATTTAAGGATATAATCAACATATAGAGGGGTGATTTATTTGTCAAAAAAATCCATTTATAGCTACTATACAAAGTTATACAAGGTGCTATTAAGAGTAAAATTTTTAAACAAACTTAACATTAACAAAGACAAGCTAGAAGAATCCATAAAGAGCAATAAATTTGTTAAGGAATTTTCAGATATTTTTTATACGGGAGATTTTAGCTGTAAAAGAGTAACAAGGCTTTTTGGGATTCTTTTTAAAGAGGATCGCAGCATAAACCTCCCCTCCTGGTCAGAGGATCAGTGGCTTAATTACTTTTATCAATACAACCTGTCTAAAGCCTTTAGTTCCGCTGTGACAATAACACTTGATCCATCACTGGATCCCTACTGCGAGTTTTATCTAAAAATGTTAAAAGCATTTAATGAATATGAAAAAGAAATAAATACAGAGCTCTTCACCTCAAAATATCCTCTGATATTCTTATCGAATGATGAGATTGACCCTTTAGAATATCCTGAGGAATATGAAAAATTTCTTATGGCTTTTAATGAAGAAAGCATTTATGAGCTTATGAAACTTAATAAGGAGATTACTGGATATAATACTCTTGATCATATTTGTGGTGTTCATCACCTAGCAATAAACATAGGGAGACAGCTAAAGTATAGAGGTCTTGAGCTGGATCTTGGAAGAGTCTCAGGAAGTGCCGCTGGACATGATATAGGAAAATTCGGATGTATAGGTGAAGAGGTAAAAAGAGTACCTTATCTTCATTATTACTATAGCGATCAGTGGTTTTTAAAGCACAATATTCATTACATAAGAAATGTGGCTGTAAACCATTCCACCTGGGATTTAGAACTGGAGAATCTCTCCCTTGAAAGCCTTATTTTGATTTATAGTGATTTTAGAGTTAAAAATTTAGAAGGTGCGAAAATTCCTACCATGCACATTTATTCCCTGGAGGATTCCTTTAATATAATTTTAAATAAGCTTGATAATCTTAATGAGGCTAAAGAACTAAGGTATAAGAGAGTATACTCTAAGCTTCTAGATTTCCATGATTTTCTTCTGAGGCTAGGGATTAATATTTCTGAAGATTATTCTCTAAACACACCTTCCTCTTCCTTTGAAGAAATACCTAAGGAATATTCACTCCTTCAGGGTAATAAAGTAACGGAAAACATAAAGGATCTAGCTATAAATCATAATATAAGCCTTATGTATACCTTAAGAGACGAATATTCCTTAGAGGCTATTTTAGAAAAGGCTCGTAGTGAAAAAAGCTGGAAAAAGCTTAGGGTATATATAAAAATTTTTGAAGAGTATTCTACCTACCTCACAGAAAATCAAAAGATACAAACTTTAAGGTTTTTATATGAAAACCTAATACATCCTGAGGATGATATTAGAAAGGACTGTGGAAAAATCATAGGAACCTTGATTGCTTTCTTTGATGAGGATTATAGAAAGGAACTCCCTGGGAACGTAGTTATTCCACAATCATCATTAAATAGCTATGCTCTTTTTGATGAATATATTAATAAACTTCTCTATCCATCTCATAAACTTATAAACCAGCATAAATATTGGCTAGGCTATAACTTAAGCATGGTATGCAAATCTTTATTTAACAGTCTACAGAGGCCTTCTAAGGAATATAGAGATATATTTATAAGCTACTGCGATGGAAAAAAGCTAAAAAATTCTGATATGTATCTTTTTCTTCTTCGTTGCATAAAATATATTCCTTTAGACACGATAGATGATAATATTCATAGTCTAATCGACTTTGTAGTTAACAGTGCTGAAAAAAAGAATATCTCTTTAAGACTTGCAGCCTTAGAGGTCATAATTTACCTCTTCCATAAACTAAAGAATGATGATTACTTTCAAAGCAAGGTAACCAATTATCTCTCATTACACAGTGGTCAAGCTACCCTTAAGGCAGAGGAATACTTGCTCCAAAAGCTAATAGCCTTATCAGAAGATAGAAGTTTTGAATGTTTAAACTGCACTAGTTCAGTTATAACCAATATTTATTTAAACAACTTAAAGAGTGCTACAGACTGGATGGTTAAAAAAATAAATATTGATCTCTTAAATAATTACATTTTAACCAATAAAGGCTCAAATCCCCTTCAAGCTGCAATCCATTTTTCCAATCTTTTAAAGGTTAGTGCCGTGGAAGGTGTAAGAGATGCTGCAGGCAATGCCATTGTAGCTATTATGCCTAAGCTCACAAGCTTTGAAAAAAACGAGGTAGCTGTAGAGCTCTTAAGAGCTCTTGAAATAGAGGGAACAAAATTTACTCAGTATATACCAAAATATTTAGGAAAAGCTCTCTTGTATTTAGAGTACCAAGAGCTTGAAGAGATCTTCGACGATTTATTATTAAAAATTAAAAGCTCCAACGGAGAGGTTAAAGCCCTCCTTTTAAAAACTGCTTCCATAACTCTTGAAGAGTTTTTATCAAAAATAAATGTAAATAGTATAACAAAGAATAATAAAAATATGCTTACAAAGCTTCTTGGAATATTATTAAATGGCTTAGGAGATTATGATAATCAAATAAGCTCTGCAGCTTTTTCTTTTTTTGCTAAGTCATTATTCCAGTCAAAGCTTCTAACTCTAGAGAAAAAATATTTTATTTACAAGCTAACAGCAAAAAAACTATTAACACTTATATCACCAGACTATAAAAATAATCTTCTTCTACTGTCAAACTCAGCAGCCTTAAATCAAGTTTATAAATTTATTTCTGAATATAGCTTTCAAAGAGCTCCCATGGATCTTTCCACCAGTGGAAAGATAGCCTTTTTCCCAGGAACTTTTGACCCCTTTTCATTAAGTCATAAGGAAATAGCTCTGAGAATAAGAGATTTAGGCTTTGAGGTTTATCTTGCGGTAGATGAGTTCTCCTGGTCCAAGAAGACTCTTCCAAATTTAATAAGAAGAAATATAATTAATATGACTATGGCCAGCGAACTAAACATATATTTATACCCTGATAATAAACCAATAAACCTGTCCAATCCTAAAGATCTTTATACATTAAAAAACAGTTTTAATACCTCTTCAGTGTATATAGTTACTGGTAGCGACGTTATATTAAATGCCAGCTCCTATAAAAAGGAAGCAGAGAAAGGCTCTATTCATGAGTTTAATCATATAGTAATCCTTCGGGGCAGAGCAAAGGATCTGAAAAAGAAGCTACAAACATTAACTGGTGACGTTGTATTACTAAATCTTTCAGTTAAAACTAAGGACATCAGTTCCTCTCAGATTAGAAACTATATAGATGATAATAAAGACATTTCTACTCTCATAGATCCTCTAGCACAAAAATACATCTATGAGAATGGATTCTATCAGAGAGAACCGCTAGAAAAGGATGAATTCACCTCCATGAGACTAGAGACAGAGCTTATAGAGAACATAGGAAGCTCCCAGCTAGAGCTACTTACCAAAAACTTCTCCTTAAGTAATACTGTACTAAAGGAGCTATTTAAAAACAGAGTAAGTTCCTCCTCAATTATTATACTGAAAGAGCTTGGTAAGGATAACCTATTAGGCTTTGCTGTATCTCATTGGATAAAAACTGATATGCTCTATGATGAAATTCAGGATATAGATATTTCCAGACATATTAGAGATAATACCACCGGTAGAATACTCTCTTTAGATATGCTTATTTTAAAAAATAATGATAGAAGCTCTTACTATCAGCAGCTTCTTCTAACTGAAATCCTTGCCCATGGTGCCGCATCAGATTATCAATATGCTCTGTGTAATATTAGTAAAGGAAATTTCCCTCAAGGTCTTTTAGAGCTTTTAGAAGACTACGGCTTTACCCCTATCCATGAGGAGGATGCTTCTAAAAGCTTCAGAATTGTAAATATTAGTAACCCTTGTGTTGTAAATTATGACATAGAAAATTTTATTAAAGAACCCTTCAGAAGCAGCAGTAAGGTAAAAGGTGTAATAGCCCATACTAGGAAAGCCTTACAAAAAGCTCTGTGTAGGCTTTATCCTGGGGAGCTTGTTCTTCCAATAGATACCTCTATGCTTCATTACGGGTTAATAAAGAAAATATGTTCATTAAACTCAGTGCGCACTCAAGAAAATAGTTCTAAGGGAGTAAAGCATCGTCAGCTAGGAGATTTGATGTGCGTTCCTTATGGTGATATACTAGATAGATACTTAATTCCCAATACTGTCACTAAAGCACTTCATACTGAAAAATACTTTAACCCTGATATGAAAAGCTTTAAGATCGATAGCTTCCCATATTTTTTAACTCTAGAAAATCAGATAAAAATTCTAAAATCCTTTGATATGCCGGTTATTTTGGTAGATACTATACTTCATAAGGGTTATAGAATGAAAGCATTAGATCCCCTACTAACATCAGAAAATGTTGAGGTTAATAAGCTAGTAGTTGGCATACTCTCTGCTAGAGGCAAAGATTTAATGGAATATCAAAACAGAAAGGTAGAAGCTGTTTATTTCATTCCAAGGCTTAAGCTCTGGTTTAATGAAAGCTCACTATATCCCTTTATTGGTGGGGATTCGTTATGGAGGGGTTCTCTCCCAAAGAGAAATCTTTTACCCTCAGTAAATTTAATACTTCCCTATACCTCCCCTTCCTTTATGAGAGGGATAGAAAAGGAGTCAATTTTGGAGCTTTCTAAAACCTCCATAGAAAATTCTAAGCTTATACTATCAGAATTAGAGGAGGCTTACCATAGGTTAAATGAGAGAAATCTTTCCCTACTATCCCTAGGTCAAGTCATTACAATACCTAGATTTCCTGACCATGGAAAGGATATTCTCTATGATTTAAATCTTACCCCTACTCACTATCTTAATAATGATTTAGAGCTTTTAGATAAATTAGAAGATATTATAAGGAGATAATTATGCTTCCAGATAAAAATACAAAGTACTTTAAACATATATACAAAATAAAGGATAATATACTTCTCACTAATGATGAATGTCTTCCCTATAAAGAAATTTCTTATAGGGAAGCAGAGGAAAGCACTGGGAAAATATATCTCTCCTTTGATAAAAGCCCCTTAAACTATAGAAGTCTTTTTAAAATTATAAAAGAAAATCTTATTGACTCTTATAAGGAAGGAGTGGAGATATTAAATTCATCATCACCGGATCTTTTCTCTTATCCTAGCTTTATTAAAAAAGCCATAGAGGATGGTAGAGCCTTCGGAGTTAACAGTTCCTATAATGATTATCATAAGTTTCTTTCTTCTGAAGAAAAAGATAGACCTTTAAGAGTAAATATAATTGGTCTCGGAGATGTTGGAGGAATATTAGCCACAGGTCTTAGGTTATTAGGAAATGATATTATTTCCTCTATTGGACTTTATGATAGAGATTATAATAAAATAGATAGATGGTATCAGGAGCTTTCCTCCATAAATTCTCCAACCCTTTCCTTTACACCAGAAATACATGCTTTAAAAGAAGAAGAGGTTTTTTCCTGCGATGTTTTCATCTTCTGTGTTTCTGTTGGCGTACCGGAGATTGGGTCAAAAACATCCGATGTAAGGCTTATTCAATTTGAAGGCAATAAAAAGGTGATATCTTATTATTCCAGGAAGGCAAGAGAGTCTGGCTTTAATGGCCAATTCTTTGTGGTCTCTGATCCCGTAGATCTTTTGTGTAAAGCAGCTTTTTTAGAGAGTAATAAAAATTCTAAAGGAGAGTTTGATTTTAATGGTCTCCCTTCTCATAGGATACATGGCTTTGGTTTAGGAGTAATGAATGCAAGAGCAGCCTTCATAGCTAAGGAGGATAATATTTATCCAAATTACAACGAAGAAGGTAGGGTATTTGGCCCTCATGGAGAAGGATTAGTTGCTGCTAACAGTATATTAAACTATGACCAAGAAGCCTCCCTATTACTTACAGAAAGAACTATGAAAGCAAATTTAAAGGTGAGAGCAACAGGGTTTAAGCCTTATATAGCTCCTGCCCTTTCCTCTGGTGCCTTATCAATTTTAGCTGCTTTAAGAGGACAATGGCACTGCTCCTCAAGCTTCCTAGGAGGAATATTCTTTGGAGCTAATAATAAAATTAATGAAGATGTAACATTATTTGAATCTCTGCCGCTTCCAGTGGAGCTTCAAATAAGACTTAAGGAAACAGAGGAATATTTAAGAGAACTATACTAGAAATATGTTCCATGGAGGTGAACCTATGAAAAATTTTCTTGAGCTTCACTGCCACTCCAGCGCTTCTGACGGTAGCTTTTCCCCTAGTGCTCTGGTTAATCATGCCTTCTCTAGAGGAATAAGAGTAATGGCACTTACAGATCATGACACCACTGAGGGGGTGGATGAAGCCATGAAAGAAGGTAATAAATTAAAAATTAAAGTTATTCCTGGTATTGAGCTTTCTACCCTTTATAAAGGTGAAAATGTCCATATACTTGGATATTTTAAGGATGATGGTTACAAGGATATTAAGCTACAGGGATTTTTAAAAGAGCTAAAGGATTATAGAGAATATAGAGGACGAAAAATAATAGAAAATCTTGATAGCTATTTTAATATTCAGCTGGATTATAATAAGGTAACAGCTAAAGCTAAAGGTGTCCTTGGCAGGCCACATATTGCTGAGGCAATAGTAGATGCAGGTTATCCCTATACCTTCAAGTATATTTTTAATAATATAATTAATAATGAGTCTAAAGCCTATGTACCCAATAAAAAACTTTCTATATTAGAAGGGATAAATCTTTTAAAGAACTATGGAGCCTTTGTTGTTCTTGCTCATCCCGTTCTCCTTAAAAGAGTTTCCTTTAAGGAGGTAGCCTCTTATCCTTTTGATGGAATTGAGGTATTTTATAAGAATAATACGCTCAAAGATACTGAAGCCTTTGCCTCCTTTGCCAGAGAGAAGGGACTTTACTTTTGCGGTGGCTCTGACTTTCATGGTTTAGAGGATGAAAAACATGGATTTATGGGTGAGATATCCCCTCCCCTTGAGGAAATTCAAAAACTTTTTAAAGCACTAAAAATAGAAGAGTAAAATAAGCCTAGGAAGAATTAGCTTCCTAGGCTTTAATATTTGTTATTCCAGTGAAAGAAATGCTTTGTATCCTTTAGTAGTTTCATAAATGTCTGCTTTACTAGCTACCTCATAAGGTGCATGCATATTATGAAGAGCTACTCCGCAATCGATAACTTCCATACCATACTGTGCTAATATATAGGCTATGGTGCCGCCGCCTCCCTGATCTACTTTACCAAGCTCTGCTGTCTGCCAAATAACCTTATTATCATCCATGCAGGCCCTAATCTCAGCCATAAATTCAGCATTAGCATCATTGCAGCCACTTTTACCTCTTGCACCAGTATATTTGTTAAAAACAATACCTCTTCCAAAGAAGGCGGAATTCTTCTTTTCCATTACAGAAGGATAATTAGGATCGAAGGCAGCACTCACATCAGAGGACAGCATTTTTGAATTAGCCAAGGCTCTTCTAACCTTAATTTCATTATATTCACCTGAAAGATTCATTATTTCTGCCACTGTGTTTTCAAAAAATCTTGAATTCATACCAGTAGCACCTATGCTTCCGACTTCTTCCTTATCAACAAAGATAGCTACCTGAGTGAGTTTTCCCCATTTGCTGCTTATTAAAGCTTCAAAGGAAGTATAGGCACAAATTCTATCATCATGTCCATAAGCCATAATCATGCTTCTATCTAGTCCATAATCTCTAGCTTTTCCTGCGGGTACAATCTCTAACTCTGCAGAAACAAAATCATCCTCAGTAATTTGGTATTT
This sequence comes from Bacillota bacterium, assembly GCA_023451395.1. Taxonomy (GTDB): domain Bacteria; phylum Bacillota; class Clostridia; order Clostridiales; family Clostridiaceae; genus JAEXZL01. Next base: position 24,106 of record JAEXZL010000201.1, read on the forward strand.
TTCGTTAAGAAGCTTTAGAATATTATATTTAACCTTATCCTTAACTTCCTTATCCTTTATTGGAATACTTCCCACAAGGATATTTAAATCCTCCCCTTCTACCACCTTATCTCCTTTTTTCCCAAGCTGGTCAGCAGATAGGTGTACTAATAGATCAGAGACTCCTATTACAGGGTCACTTTCTTCCTCACCAATAGCTAGCTTAATACTCTCTCCGTTCTTTTTAATTATTACACCATGGATTGACAGCGGTTGCGCAACCCATTGATATTTTTTTATTCCTCCGTAATAATGGGTCTCCATAAGTGCAAGGTCAGTGTCTTCGTATAAAGGATTCTGCTTAATATCAAGTCTTGGGGAATCAATATGAGAACCAAGAATCCTCATGCCGTTTTCCATAGGCTCTGAGCCTATTAAAAACATTATTAATCCCTTACCCTTATTATTTGCATAAATCTTATCTCCGGCCTTTATGGTTACCTTTGATTTCATTAGCTCGCTGATATTTTTGTAACCATTTTCCTCTGCTTTTTTTATAAGCTCATCCACACATTCTCTTTCTGTTTTACATAGAGATATAAACTCTTTATATCTTTCTCCTAATGCAAAAACTTCGGAAAGCTCAGTTTCATCGTACGTATCCCAAGCATTCTGCGTTTTTTTTGTTATATCTTCCATTAAATCCCCTCCTATCTATAAATATCTTACATTATTTAAAAAGTTTTTACAAATATTTAGACAAGATTTAATCATTAAAAAAGGACCTAAATATTTCTATTTAGATCCTAGCTTCTATCCTGCAATAATTTTTCCATTCTTTTGTCAATAACATCAACAGGTGATACTTCAGACATTAGACTATATCGATAGTTTGCAGCTGCAGCCTCAATAATCACTGCTACGTTTCTTCCTGGCCTTATTGGGATTGTTAGTTTTTTAAGCTTAACTCCCAATATGTCAAGATAATCATCATTAAGACCCAATCTATCGTAGTTGCCATCATCCTTCCAATGTTCTAAATGCACTGTAAGGGTTATAGTCTTTTTAGGAATAATGGAGCTGAGTCCATAAAGGGCGGAAACATCAATTATTCCCATTCCCCTCACTTCTAGCATACCAAAGGTTATCTCCGGAGCAATTCCAATAAGCTCTCCATCAATCTCTTTGATATCCACAGCATCATCAGCAATGATTCTATGCCCTCTTTTAATTAATTCTAAAGCACTCTCACTTTTACCTATTCCACTTTCTCCAGTTATAAGCATACCTATCCCGTATACATCCACTAATACACCATGAAGTCTAGTTTCTGGTGCCATTTTATCAGCCAAATACATTGTAAGCTTGCTTATAAACTGGGTAGTACTAAGATTTGTTCTTAGAATCCATATTTTATTTTTCTCAGCATATTCTATCATGTCCTTATGAGGCTCTAATCCCCTAGTAATAATAAGACAGCTTATATTAAAGCTAAAGAATTTTTTTATTCTCTTCCTTCTAATTTCAGGAGTCATATCATCAATAAAGCTCCATTCTGCCTTACCTACTACCTGTATACGCTCTGGAGCAAAATAATTATAAAAGCCTGATAGCTGAAGTCCCGGTCTATTAATATCGGATACTGTTATCTCTACGTCTTTTTCTCCATGAACCAATACATCAAATTCAAAATCTTTTATTAGCTTTAATACTGTAACCGAGTCTATAGCTCACACCTCCTAATTTAAATCTTTTTTCTTTATGGTTTGAAGCTGAGCTCTTAAATTGCCCTTGACCCTATCTACATACATTCTTCTCAATTTTTCCTGCTCTTTAAGCTCTCCTTCAGTCAGTCCCTGTTCTTTTGCTTTTTTATAAAGAAAATTTATTCTTTCAATTAGTTTATCTATTTCCATAGTATACTCTCCTTGGTTAAATTTCAATTATTATTGTAACTTTATAACCATTAAAATGCAATTTTAAAATAAATCGTTTTATTATTTTTGATATAGTTCTACATATCCCATTATATTAAAACCGCTTACTTTCTACCTCCAGAGATATTTCCCATTATTTTACAATAAGGAAATAAATGGTTTTATAGTATTTTCTACATTTTTATATAATAATATGTAATAAAATGGCGTGGGATTTTCTTTTATTTTTTTGGTAACATTTGTTAATATATATGTATACTTATTCTTCAGATGATGATAATGGAGGTTACTTATGAGTAAAGAATTTCTTAAGTTAAAGATAAAACTTGTTAGAAATGCACTGCATCTGCTATTGAGGTTCTTGAAGCCTTCAAATAAGCATGTTGTTACCTGTAGTCAGTTTTTAGATAACCTTATTGTAGCTTACCAACTGACTTGCATAAATATACAATATAAAAAACACCATAGGATCTATTTAAGATCCAAGACCTTTAGAGTGAAGAAAAACAGTCACTCAATAATGCAAAAGCTAAAAAAAGTTTCTTAATATGAAAAAATTGCCTCACAAAAGTGAGGCAATTTCAATTGTCTATTTACTATCCCAACATGTCGTCACGCCCATAAATTCATACCTGCACCTCGCAGGTGGGTTTCTCTCATTCTACTTCTGTCAACTACCAGTTCAGTAAAGCAGCTCCACATCCATAGAAATTTTGAAAATCCCGTATTAACTCTGTAGGTTGAATACTATAAGCTTCGCGAACATCTCAGGATTTAACTATATTATAGCACAAATTTTTAATCTTTCAACTGTGTACATACTGTTAATTTATTCTATATTTAAAGTCCAATTTCTTCTACAATCTCATCTATATCTAAGTCCTCATCCTTGCTGAAGGCAAGAATAAATTCAAGATAGCTGTAATTATGCATATCAATTTCATAAGAAATAAACTGGGCAGTCACCTCGAACTCTTCCATTATTTCCTCAAGGCACTGGCCAACATTATCAATAGCTAAATCTGTAAGATAAGGAAGAAAGAATTCTTTAAGCCATTCATCGCTATCCTCTTCATAATCACTTTCATCCTTTGCATAAGCCTTTGCAGCCTTTATCTCATCCTCATCAAAATCATAAAAGGCTCTATAAACTATCGCAGCTCCAGAATAGTCCATTTCCTCTAATTCAGAAAAATCATTGTCAAGTAAGTATTGTTTAATATCCTTTTTATTCATAGCTGCCGGAAAAACCGGCTTCACCTCCTATTATTTTTCATCATTATACAACAAATTTTTATATTCCTTTTTTACTGCCATAAATTCCTCGTCATCTTCTACCATATTGTATTCAACACCGGAATCTCCTTCATCTACCCTAAAGACATAAGCGTCTTCCTCATCCCCTTCTATAGGTGATAAGATTAGATATTCTGTCTCAGATAGATATATTCTAGCTACCGCCTCCAGCTCTACGGTGTTTCCTTCCACATCTTTAAATTTCATTATCTCTTTATCCTCCATATGCATCTCCCTTTCTCGTATCTTTAATTCTTTTCATTATGTTTTTCCATATATCCCTTAATCAATTCCGAAGGTTCATTATTATAGATAATATATTCTTCATGCAAGGCTCTTGTTAAAGCCACATACAGAAGTCTTCCTTCTTCCTTATCCTTAGAATAATTCTCTATATTGCAATCATATATTATAGTACAGTCAAATTCCAGTCCTTTTGTAAGAAATGCAGGTAAAATCATATTTTCCATAGATAATGCCTTATTATTATCACCTATGACCTCCCAGGATAACACACTGTACCTTTTAAGATTATCCTTAAGAATTTCACAGCTTTTTAAATCTCTACAAATAATTGCAGTACTCTTTCTTCCTTTGTTATGCAGGCTTTCTACTATGCTATCTAATTTATGTGCTATATCTTTTATATTCGTAAACTTAATGATTTCTGGCTTTTTCCCATGCCTAAGTACAGCCTTAGGAGGTTTTATATCCCTTTCAGTTATAGAAAGAACCTCATTAGCAAGTTCTATTATTTCTATCGTAGATCTATAGCTCTGAGTTAATGGCATATATAGTGCATTATCATTGAATATCTCTTTTATAATCTGATCCCAAGAGCTAATTCCTTTATAATAATATATGCCTTGACCTATATCCCCTACCAAAGTTAGAGAATTAAAACTTGTAAATTTACTTATAACCATAAGCTCAAAGGGACTGTAATCCTGCGCTTCATCTATAACTATATGAGAAAATTTAAATTTATCCTGGAGGCCTTGATATATAATTTTTAAATATAAGATACCGTAGAGATCCTCTCCATCTAATACACCCTTCTGTAGGTTACTTTTAAAACTTTCTCTCATATAATTTGCTAAAGGTTTTGGTATTATACCACCAGTGGCCTCGTTAAAAATCTCCTCATCAAGATACAATTTGCTATAAAGCTGCAACAAATCTGCATCCCTGCTCCTTCTAAAGTATTCTTTGAAGGCATTAATAATTCCTTCTTTTATAGCCTTTTTTGCTTTATCTCTTTCATCATAAAGCTCTATAAGTTTTAATCTTCTTTCAGTACTATCCTCTAAGGTTTTTTTTGTTCTAGCTATTAGATATTCATATTGAAACTCTGTCTTTTCTTGAATATCCTTAATTCTGCTATCAAGCTTTCCCTTATAATATCTTATAAGCTCCTCAAGCCTTTTATCAACAGGCAGATGGTTAAGTTCTTTATAATATAACTTTTTTATATCCTCTACAGGAAAGATTACATTATTTTTATATGTTAAATCTTCTAAAAAGCCTGAGGTTCTTTCAATTATTTTTAAGAATCTATCAATGACAGTTTTATATAATAAGGAGCCTTTAACCTTACTAGCATTTACAACATATTTATATTCCCAATTATCTTTGTTTTCTAAAACCCAAGCAAGCTTTTTATCCTTACTATATAGCTTTTCCTTTCTTCCTAACACCTCTTTAGCGAAATTTTCGAAAGTAGACTGCTTAACTTCATCAACTCCTAAGCTTGGAAGCACTAAAGATATGTAATCTAAAAATATCATATTAGGAGCCACCACAAGAATATTATCTCCATTAAGTATTTCCTTATAACGATATAAAAGATATGCAAGACGATGAAGGGCAACAGTAGTTTTTCCAGAACCTGCAGATCCTTGTACTATAATGGGGATGTTTTTCTCAGCTCTTATAATTTCATTCTGTTCCTTTTGAATTGTTGCTACCACATCTTTAAGCTTACTTCCGGTACTTTCCTCTAAAGTAATCCTTAAAAACTCATCAATGAGAGCTTCCTCACCTAAGGAAGACTTTATAATTATATCATTTAATCCCTCATCGAATATCTCTGAAATATCCTCATCTCTAAATAAGAACTTTCTTTTTAAAAGTAATTCTCCGCTAATAACTCCCTGCGGTGCCTTATAATAAGCCTCAGTTTCGGTACCACTATAATATAAGTCAGCAATAGGAGCCCTCCAGTCAATTACAATTTCTTCTCCTGTCTTTTCTTCAGATAATGAAAATTTACCAATATACAGCTTCTCAGGAGAATGAGCATATTCTCTAAAATCAATCCTGGCAAAATAGGGTTGTTCCTGTGCTTCCTTATAATTATTATAGTGTTTTTCTGCTAGGGCAAAAATTCCCTTTGTATTTTCAAGTTCTTCATTATAGCTTCCCCTAGAAGCCCTTTTTAATCCTTTTAGTTTTTCTTCTAATTTATTCTTATAGTTTTCTTTATTTTTAAGTTCTGAGCTTAGCCAATTCTTTACTTCCTTAAGTTTGCTTCTCTCTTCCACTAGCATTTCATTATTTAAGTTCAAAAAATCACCTCACCTTAATGGCTCCGTCATAAAATAATATTATAGATTTACTCACAAAATATGTCAATTAACTTTATAGATATTACATATAATTTATTATAGGGTTTATTAAAATAAATTAGAAGGTGATATAATGAAAATTCTCATTATAGGTGCTCAAGGTAACCTTGGAGAGTACATGGTAAAATATTTCTCTAAAAATAACAGGGTTATTGGCTTAGGGAAAAAAGATATAGATATAAGTGATCGGGAAAGTATTATAAATACTTTCAAAGTAATTAATCCTGATATAATAATTCATACCGCTGCTATTACAAATATTGATTTTTGTGAAAGTGATGAGAGCACAGCCTATAAGATAAATACTCTTGGAACCATGAATTTTGCTCATGGAGCAGCTTTTTTAAATATTCCCATAGTATATATATCCTCCAGCTACGTTTTTAATGGCAAAAAGAAGACACCTTATAGTGAGATCGATTTCTGTGATCCTATAAACACCTTTGGAAAAACTAAGCTTGCTGCGGAAAAGCTTATAAGGACTCTCTGCAAAAAATATTTTATAATAAGAAGCTCCTGGATCTTTGGTGGCAATGATTGTTATGTTAAAAAGATAATTAAAGAAGACTCAAAAATAATTCTAAGCAGCAAGGAAATTATTAATCCAACTTATATACTAGACCTCTGTAGCTCATTAGAAAAAATTATAAGTACAGAGGAATATGGAATTTATAAC
>JAEXZL010000203.1 GCA_023451395.1 Bacillota bacterium
TTTATAAATATATTCCAGATATAAGCTTTTCTAGCTTAGCTACTCCAATATACATTAAGAAGGCAAGTATGGATAGAATGATAATGGACATCATAACCATATCAAGCTGTGCAATTTGTCCTCCATAAACGATTAGAAAGCCTAGTCCTTCCTTAGCTACTAGGAATTCTCCCATAATTACTCCTACCCAGGATAGGCCTACATTAATTTTTAGTGCAGAAATAAAGGTTGGAATAGAGGCTGGGAAAACCAGATGTCTTAGAAGCTGAAGTTTATTAGCACCGAAGGTTCTAAGAAGTTTTATCTTATCTTCATTCACTTCTTTAAATCCTGCTAGGACACTTATCACAGTGACGATTATGGATATTAAAAGAGCTATAACAATTATTGAAGTTATACCATTTCCTGCCCAAAAGATTATTATAGGTCCTAAAGCCACCTTGGGAAGTGCATTAAGAACTACTAAATATGGATCCAAAACCTTTGAAGCAAAATCGGACCACCATAGAAACATGGCAATGAAAGTACCTAATAGGGTCCCAAGAGTAAATCCTATGATGGTTTCATAGCAGGTGACAAGAATGTGCTGAAGGAGTATACCCTCATTATAAAAGCGATATAATAGCTTTATTATTCTTGTTGGGGAACTTGTCAAGAAGGGATCAATCCATTTTAGCTCCGCTGCAATCTCCCATAAGGTAAAAAATAATATTAGAAGAAGGATTCTGGATATAGTTAACAAGAAAGTGTAGCGGCGAGTTTTCTTTAAATAATTGTTGTGCTCCACACTAATAACTTTAGTTTTCAATGAAATCAAGCTCCTTCCATATTATATTAAAATATTCCCTAAATTCCGGAGCTTCACGTCTTAGTAGAGGAGTATTATATTTTTCCTCAAAATCTAAGTTTATAATCTTCTTTATTCTAGATGGGCGCCGACTTAATATAACTATTCTAGAAGAAGTAGAGATAGCTTCAGAAATATCATGAGTGACCATTACAACAGTCTTACCAGCCTTCTTAATTATCTGATATATTTCATCGCAAACCATAAGTCTTGTTTGATAATCTAAGGCTGAGAAGGGTTCATCAAGGAGAAGAATATGAGGAGAAAGTGCCAAGGTTCTTAAAAGAGCTACCCTCTGACGCATTCCACCGGATAATTCATTGGGATAATATTTTTTGAAGGATGCTAAACCGTAGCTATCTAGAAGATTTTCAATTTGAAGCACAGCTTCCTTAGTTAGTTTCTTCTGAATTCTTAGGCCAAGGGTCACATTACCCCATAGATTAAGCCACTGAAAAAGATGATCCTTTTGAAACATGTAGCCTATTCTGCTGTCACCCTTAGAAATATTTTTTCCTTCTAGCATTATTTCCCCAGAGGAGGGAGGCACAAGCCCTGAAATTATATTTAGTAAGGTGGATTTACCACAGCCAGAGGGACCTATGATACTTATAAATTCTCCCTCCTCAATGGTAAGACTAATATCATTTAATACTTTAGTTTCTCCTAGAGGTGAGTGGTAGTTCATTTGAATATTTTTTATTTCAACTTTTTTCATCTTATCACCTTCTTTCATAAGCTGCCAAGCTTCAGTGAGATATGAAGCTTGGCGTAGCAGTAGGATTATTTTTTTATAGCCTTCTCTCCAAAGCTGTTATTAATAATATCCTTTAAAGGAGGACGTTTTGGTAAAAGCTCCGAATCATAGGATTCAATTATATCCATAAGTCTTGTCATATCTGCTTCTTTTACTATGGGAGATGCTGAGAAGGCATCAATATCCTTATAGTTTTTAATAACATTTATCATAGTATCCTCATCTGTACCTGGAAAAAAGGAAACTATAGCCTTTGCTATGTCTTCATTGCTGTTTTCTGAAACCCAAAGCTGACCTTTATAGATAGCTTTCGTAAATTTTTCAAGAATTTGCGGGTTCTTTTCTACATAACTCTTTGTAGTGTAGAAGCAGGTATAGGGAAGAGTTCCAGCAGATTTCCCAATAGATGCAACTATATAACCTGCATTTTCCTTTTCTAACATGCTACCTGTAGGCTCAAAAAGTGCAACATAATCACCAGTTCCTCCTTTAAAGGCACCAGCAGTTGCATTAAAGGCAATGTTAGTAATGAGATTCAAATCTTTAGTTACATCTAATCCACTATTCTTAAGAACATATTCTAAAGCCATTTCTGGCATACCACCAGGACGGCCTCCAACCACGGTTTTTCCCTTAAGGCTCTCCCAGGTAAAAGCAGTCTCCTTATTTCTTCCTACTAAAAAGGATCCATCCTTTTGCGTTAGCTGGGCAAAGACTACAGGATAGTCCTCTCGTCCTTGATTATAGATGTAAAGAACCTGTTCTGGGCCGGAGAAGCCGATGTCAACACTGCCGCTTAATAGCTGTTGCATGGTTTTATCAGCACCTTGTCCTGTTGTAATATCCAGTTCTATACCTTCGTCCTTAAAGAAACCTTGGGTAATTGCTGCATACATAGGTGCATAAAATATTGAACGAGTTACTTCATTAAGCTTAATAGTGGTAATAGTATTCTCTGTATCTGGCGGAGTAGATTCTATTTTTTTACAGGATATTATTGAAAAAACTAAGAATAATAATAAGGGGAGTATTAGCAGTTTTTTCTTTGCGTTTTTCATATAAACCTCCTAGTATTTGTCTTTCACTGTTATAATATGATGATTAACAATAATTGCTATAACTTCTATAGAGTTTATTAATAGTAACTATTTGTTAAGGGGATGATTTGCTAATGAAGATAAAAGAAAAGCTTAAGTTAGTTAGTATCAGTGTGGGTGCAGGGGTTTTAGGACTTTTTCTTTTAGGAATGTCCATAGAGACTTCCAATTTAGATGGAAAAAAAGAAAGAAGTGCAGTTATTGCCGTGGTTATTGATGATTTCGGAAATAACTGTAAGGGGACTGAAGAAATTATGGCATTAGGCATTCCTATAACTGCAGCAGTAATGCCTTTTCTTCCAAGCTCTGCAAAGGATGCAGAGGCGGCTTATAATAAAGGTCATCAGGTTATACTTCATCTTCCAATGGAACCAGAGCGAGGGAAGTCAAGCTGGCTTGGACCAAAGGGGATTACTGTTGATCTATCTACGGAAGAAATAGAAAAAAGAGTAGAGCAGGCTTTGTCTGAGCTTAAATTTGCTACAGGTATAAATAATCATACAGGCTCTAAGGCCATGAAGGATGAACGGGTTGTAGGTGCCGTTCTAAGAGTAGTTAAGAGGAATGGAATTTCATTTTTAGATAGTAGAACTACTGAAAAGTCTCAAGCTAAAAGGCTATGTAGTGATATGAAAATAAGATATTTTGAAAGGGATATATTCTTGGATCATGTAAATTCCGTTTATAACATTGAAAAGCAGCTAGATAAGGCAGGGGAGATGGCTCTTTCTAAAGGCTATGCCATAGTAATTGGTCATGTTGGACCTGCAGGTGGTAAGAACACAGTGCAGGCTTTAAAAAACAAAATAACTTCATTAGAAGGTATGGGAATAAGATTTGTTACTTTAGAGAATATAGAGTATTAAAATAAGAAAAATTAAAGAGCAATTAAAGAGCAATTAAAGAGCAATTAAACAATAAAAGCTTAAAACACAAAGGCTATAAAATAGCTTTTCGTGTTTTAAGCTTATTAATTATCTTCTTCGTCTTCTTCTAGAACCTGTATAAGACCATGAGCTTTTAGAGCGCCTGGAACCTCTTTTTATTAGTATAATAATCATAATTATTAAAATGATGATTATTAAAAGAGCACCAACGGCAGCACCATAAATAGTAGCATTGGCCTTAATAATGTCAGAGGTGGTTATCATAGCCTTAAGTTTATAGTTTTCACTACTACCTCTTTGCTCATAAGTATAGGTAAGAGATTCAGCCTTTGAAGAAAGCTCCCAGGCATCTACATTATCCAAAGCTATAGTACCTTTTCCTTCAGCATTATTAACTTCATTATCATATATTTGAATATCTTCCATTAAAGTCATTGGAACGGAAATAGTCTTTTCAGGACCAAAGAATTTAAAGACTTTATAGTTAACATCATAGGTACCAACGGTTTCACCGGCTTTTTTTATAGCAGTTTTTTCAGCGGCATAGCTATAATCTATTATTGATTTCATATCATTAAATACTGCAGTATCATTAGCATCATAGGCAGATTTCAAAACAACACCAATGATTGTTCTTCCTTCTCTTTCATAAATTGCTGCAAGAGACCTTCCAGCAGGGGTCGTCCATCCAGTTTTACCACCTATACAGCCATCTAGACCAACATTTTTGTTTCTATTTTCAAGATTGATTGGAAGGTTTTTTGAAGTAGTTATAGTGGCCTTATCTAAAGCCATGGTTTCTCTAACCCATTCATTCTCATAGGCTTTTTTTGCCATGACTGCTAGATCATAAGCAGTTGTATAATGATTGTCATCATGAAGCCCATTAGGATTTGTAAAATGACTATTTGTAAGGCCCCATTCTTTTAATCTTTTATTCATCAGTTCTGCAAAGGCTTCTGTATTTCCTGAAATACTATCGGAAACAACATGGGCTATATCATTGCCTGAGAATAAAAGAAGTGCCTTCATAACATCATCACCATTAATAGTAGTACCGAGCCCTATTGGTCCATAGCTTCTAAAAATAGAATAATCAGGCTGTTTTAATGCTGTGGCAGTAAATTCTAATGTATCTGTTTTGGTTTTATTTTCCGCCAAAAGCACAGCAGTTAAGAGCTTGGTTATACTGGCAGGATAAGCCTTAGCATCCACACCTTTTGCATAAATGATTTCTCCTGTTTCTGCATCAATAGTTACAGCGTACTCTCCGATAATTGTGGGAGGAGCAGTTTCGGCTTTAGCTTCCTTTATGAAGGCAGGTGACAGGGTATTTATTGTAAAAGCAATAGCTAATATACTGAATAATTTTTTAAACTTCATTTTATCTCTCCAATTTATATATAGTTTAAGGTTCATTAACAAAGTTAGTATAGCAAAAATGACCTTCAGTTACAACTATAGATTTTTTAAATGTTCACTTTATGATTAATATTAATAATTATATAATAGCTATGAGGTGATCAGTTTTGTACACAGAGCTATTAGATAGAATATTTAAAAACAGAAAGGGAAATATTCTAGGAAACTATAAAAAGTCAGCAGTAATGCTGTTAATCTGTGAGGTTAATGGCGTGGAGTGCATAATATATGAGCAGCGCTCTCTATCTCTTAGGCATCAGCCTGGAGATGTGTGTTTTCCAGGAGGAAGGATAGAGGAGGGAGAAAGCCCTAAAGAGGCTGCTATAAGAGAGGCTACAGAGGAATTAGGCATTAAAGAAGAGGACATTGAGTACTTAGGAGAAATGGATTATTTTATAAGTCCCTATGGTGCAATTATGTATCCTTTTGTAGGACGTCTTAAGTCTTTAAAGCTACAGCCTAATGAAAAGGAGGTTAAGGAGCTCTTTATGGTACCTATAGAGTACTTTATGGTAAATGAGCCTATGGTTCATGAGGTCTCTATAATACCTCAGATAAAAGAAGATTTTCCTTATGATATGATTTATGGAGGTAAAGGCTACAAATTTGCAAAGGGAAAGATGAATCAGTATTTTTATAGCTACCAGGGACATAATATCTGGGGATTTACTGCTCTAATAACTAAAAGTTTCATTGAGCTTTTAAAATCAAATTAATGAGAAAATTTGGATTGAATCCCAAGATATAAATAATTATAGTACAAATAAAATCATCCTTTCATAAGTAAAATAGTAGTAGATATTTAAGCTATGAAAGGAGATAATATTATGATAAGATTCCTGAAACTGTTAATTCTTATTACTTCCTTTTTGGTTATAATTGGGAGAAGTGAGGCGAGAGCTCATTCACTTAACAATACTATTTATATAACTAACGACGATAAAAGTATTATGTTAAGTAAAATGAGCCTTAACAAAAAGGAAAGAAAAATTGTTTTCTTAACCTTTGACGATGGTCCATCAGAAGTAAATACTAAAGGAATCTTAGAAATACTCACTAAAAATAATATTAAGGCTAGTTTTTTTATCATAGGAAAAAGCGGAGAAAGAAATAAAGAAATACTGAAAGAGCTTGGTAAGAAAGGTATGGCTGTTTATCCTCATAGCTATAGTCATGAATATGAAGAGATATATAAAAATACTGAAAGCTATTTTAAGGATTTAAATCTTTGTGAAGAGGTTATTAAGAAACATGTATCAGGGGTGAATAAGCCTTATATGCGGATGCCAGGCGGATCTGCCAACAGTGTATGTAATAAAGTAATATTAAAGTCTATTAAGGATCAGCTTCGGGAAAAAAATTATTCTTATATTGATTGGAATGTAGATTCTCAGGATGCCACCAGCAGAAGGGTAAGTGCAGAGAGAATAAAGAGGAGTGTATTTAAGGAAAGCACCTATAACTCTATTTCTGTGGTGCTCTTTCATGATACAGAAAGTAAGGATACTACAGTAGAGGCTCTAGAGGACGTAATTAAATATTATAAGAATAATAACTATCAATTTAAAACATTAAATGAAATAACTCAGAAGGAAGAGAAGATACTTATAGATATGAAGGTAATAAATAGGTAGGGATGTTTTAGGCGATCATATATATAGAAGAGATTCTTAAAAGATAGAATACTATAGATGTAAATAATATGGTAGTAAAATAACCAGTGGCGTAGCTATTTAAACAGACTGCCCTGGTTATTTTATCTTTAAAATGGTTATTTCATTAATTTTTCTATGATCATTTTTTTTGCTGAAAGCTCAAAGGTATCATCGAGAGGTTCTAGATTTATATTTGAATATTTTTTTTCTAAGGCCTCTTTAATTAGCCTATCTGCAAGCTCAGGATTTTTAGAAAGTAGGGAGCCGTGAGAATAGGAACAGTAGGTGTTCTTATAGATACAGCCTTCGTAGCCATCTTGACCGTTATTACCATAGCCCTTCAGGACCTTACCTAAGGGAGTATAGCTTCCTATGAATGTTCTTCCAGAATGATTTTCAAATCCTACGTATGTTTCATGGAAGACCTGATTTTCTAAAATAATATTACCAATAAACCTATTGTCTCCTCCTTCTGTATATATATCCAGTATTTCTAAGCCTTTAAGCTTTTCACCCTGAGGAGTGGTGTAGTGCATACCCAGTAGCTGATATCCTCCACAGATAGCTAAGAGAACCTTGCCTTCTTCAACATAAGACCTAAGAGCTTCTTGCTTTTCGCCAAATAGATCCTGTGCAACTATAGACTGCTCATAATCCTGGCCTCCTCCAAAAAAGACTATATCGTATAAATCTTTATTGAAAGATTCTCCAAGAGAAAGATTATAAATATTTACTTTAATACCTCTAGATTCTGCTCTATGCTTTAGAATTAGTATATTGCCTAAATCACCGTAAACATTAAGCAAATCAGGGTAGAGATGACATATATTTAGCTCCATTTATAGTACCTCCTTACCATAGCTTTTTAATATAGCCCTTTGAATGAAGATTTTTTCTGTAATTAATCATTGCTGTATAAGTAGCAAGGATATAAATGACATCTCCCTTAGCTTCTTTAATTTTCTCTGTTAAAGCATCATAACTATCACAAAGAGAGAAGAGCTCTTCATTAAGGCCTGCAATCTTAATCCTTACAGCCATATCATAAAGCCTTTCACCACCAATTAAAATTTCCTGAGGGGTCATTTTTGTTAATTTTTCAAAGTTTACGTCCCATATCCAAGAAATGTCTGTACCATCAGCATAGTTATCATTAAGTAAAAAAGCTAATGAGGCATTAGGATCACCAAGAAGAAGAGTATCAATAGCCTGATTATAACCTGCAGGATTCTTTACAAGAATTATCTTAACCTTCTTTCCATCTATATCAAGGGTTTCCTGTCTCCCGAAGCTTGAACCTTGCTTTCTTAAAGATTTTTCAATAAGTGTAGCTCCGATTCCTAACTCAGTACCAATGGCAAAAGCACAAAGTGCATTATATATGTTGTAAACTCCCCCTTGGTTAAGTTCTATTTTAGTATCGTTTATGACGAAGGAGGAACTTTCTGAATCCATAGAGTTTATCTTGTTAACAGAGTATTTTAAAGCTGGCCTTTTATAGCCGCAATTTTCACAATAGAAGTCTCCAAGATGATTGTATGTTATGAAATTATATTTATAAGGAGATTTGCAAACCTTACAGAATTTAGCGTCTGCATTTATTTCGATAATCTTATTATCATCTATTGAAGTATTAAAGCCATAATAAATCAGAGGATTATTTACTTCTAGCTTTCCTAAAAGGGATTCATCTCCGTTAAGAATAAGAGTGCTTTCAGGACTTTTATAAACTCCTTCCATTATTTTATTTAAAGTTGTATATACCTCACCATATCGGTCTAACTGATCTCTAAATAAGTTTGTAATAGTTATTATTTGAGGATTTAACTTCTCTGTAATGAACTTTACATTTGCTTCATCAACTTCTATAACTGCATATTTTTCCTTAGACTTTGCTGGGGTAAAGGAATAGTGGGAGACAAAGCAGGCTACTATACCTGGAAGCATATTAGCACCTGTAGCATTTGTAATAACCTCAAGGCCAGCTTCCTTTAGACAGTTGTAAATCATGCTTGTGGTGGTAGTCTTACCATTTGTTCCCGTTACAAGTATAATTTTATAATTATAAGCTATGGGCTTTAATATTTCTTTATCGATTTTTAGAGCAATTCTTCCGGGAAAATTACTTCCGCCTTTTAATAAATATTTTGAAAGATAATAAGCTGTTTTAGCTGCTATAACAGCAATTAAAGATTTAATCTTGATAGTAAACACCACCTTAGTAAAAATATCTGTAAAAACTAATCAAAGTATATCATATAATTTTTTTTATTCCAATGTATTATTCGGAGTAGAGGTTACAGTAATACTAACATTAAATGCTAACAAGATTTATATAAATATTACAGATGTATATGAGAAGGCTAGTGAAAAGTGTTTCAATGAAAAGGTAGGGAAATCTCATAAAGTCGGCTGCTTTTGATCTTATAGTCAGAAATAGAAATACTTTGTTAAACATAATCTAGGATGTTAGAAGATAACGAGATCCGAAAGAACTAGAATGCTTACTAGCGGTATGGTAACTGATTTAGATAATTTAATGAATAAAATAGCTTATTAAATGTAAAAACCGTGTCTAGTCCACGGTTTTTATATTTACTAAGCTTTTCCAATGCACAAACTATTGATAAAGTAAATACATGCTATTGTTTTTTCTTTTTTAAAACTATAGCAATATTTAATATAAAGATTATAAGACTTATAAATGACATAATTGTAAGACCGCTCATTAAAGTCTTGATTCCTGGTGCATTATAGTCGGCTAATACACCTTGAAGGAACATTCCTCCAGCCATTATTATGCCACACAAGACATCTACTATTAGATCCGATATTAAGATAATTTTGCTAATAGAATTATCATAAGACTTATTTTTTCGAATATAGATTGCTTTTAAAAGATTAAAACATATAATACTAAACACTATAGGATAAGAAGCATAAATATATCCATAATATGTCATGATATCATCTAAAAGTTGTATCTCCATTTTATTACCCCCTAAAAAATATATTATTATTTCAAGTGTCTGTGTAGGTTCAGATGTCTATCTGGACATTAACGTATTTAATTTAACCTCTGTGCTCTTTGAGTATTTAGCTTCAAATACTTCATATGATTCACTTTTCGCTATCTCTTTTGGTTTTTTAAAATATTAACTACCTTCAGTTGCATAATATCGTGACCATTACTATACATCCTCTGTACAATTCTAAGCCTATTTAAAGATAGTAAATTATTGAATGTAAGTCTATAATAATAAAATATAGAAAATAAGTCAAATAATGGTTAATGATTTCTTTAAAAGGAAACTATTAAATATAATCTCTGAGGTAGAAGATTTTATTAAAACTTCATATATGCATATACATAAAAGAAAGGACAAATTATATGAAATGTATCTATTTAGAAAATGGGGAGTAGAAGAAATAATAAATAGAAGCAAGGAAGAGGATGATATTTAAAAAATCTTTTATGGATATGGCATAGTAAACAGTAAAAAATAACAATGAAGTAAAATGATTAATTTTACTTAAAGAAAAACTGATGGTTTTTGAAGGGAATAATTTCAATGAATAGTAAAAGAAGTGAACAAAAATAAGGAGAAATTTTAATGAAACCCTTTAAGCATAAGAAAATGTCTTATAAAGGATAACTCTATAATAATAGGAATATAAAGAAAAATGAATGATATAATTCAAAAAAATATCATATAAGAATAAAAATAAAATATTTCTTGCAAAAAATGGTTTTAAATGACATAATTGTTATAGAACATTAAATGGGGGGATAATTTTGTTAAGTTTAGATAAGTATTTAAAAATGGAAACCGCATATGAGAATCTCTCGCCAGCTAGGCTTGTTACTGAAGCAGTGGAAAGAGGAGAAGGGGTTTTAAGCTCCACCGGAGCCCTTAGGATTAAAACTGGAAAATACACTGGAAGATCACCTAAAGACAGATACATAGTAATGGATAATGAGACTGAGAAATTAATTAATTGGGGAGAAGTAAATAGGCCAATCAGTGAGAGTGTATTTAAGGATCTCCTTAAGGAAGTAGAGAATTATCTTAATACCAAGGATAAATTTGTATTCAATGGAAGAGTTGGTGCATCAGCTGATAATACCTTCGGTGTTAACTGTATATGTGAATATGCCTCCCATGCCTTATTTTGTCACCAGCTATTTATTAGGGAGAAAGTATATCATGGAGAAGAATCCTTCACTGTAATTTCAGCACCAGGTTATAAGGCAGATAAAGAAAAGTATAATTTGAATTCTGAAGTTTTCATTATTTTAAATCTTACAGAAAAAATAATATTAATTGGAGGCAGCGCCTATAGCGGAGAAATTAAAAAGGCAATCTTTACTTCAATGAATTATTATCTTCCTAGAAGAGGAGTTCTTCCTATGCATTGTTCTGCTAATGAAGGAAGAGAAGGAGATGTTGCAATTTTATTTGGACTTTCTGGTACAGGTAAAACAACCCTTTCTGCAGATCCAAAGAGAGCTCTTATTGGAGATGATGAACATGGTTGGAGCGATAAGGGTGTTTTTAACTTTGAAGGTGGCTGCTATGCAAAAGCAATTAATTTAAGCAGAGAAAAGGAAAAGGATATTTATGATGCCATAAGGTTTGGAAGCATCATTGAAAACGTTATCCTTGATAAGGACAATAATCCCCTTTATGAGGATGATAGTATAACGGAAAACACAAGGGCAAGCTATCCGATAAATCACATAGATAATATTAAGATTGAAGGTGAAGGGGGAGAACCAAAGGTAATTATCTTTTTAACTGCCGATGCCTTTGGAGTAATGCCACCTATAGTAAGGCTAACTGAAGAAGAGGCTATGTACTATTTTCTTTCAGGGTATACTAGTAAAGTTGCTGGGACTGAAAGAGGGCTTAAGGAGCCAGAGGCAACCTTTTCAACTTGCTTTGGAGCACCCTTTATGCCTTTAAACCCCAGAGTTTATTCAAAGATGCTAGGTGAAAAAATCCTAAAGGGTAAGGTAAGAGTTTACATGGTAAACACCGGTTGGATAGGTGGACCATATGGTATTGGAGAGAGAATAAGTCTAAAATACACAAGAGCTATGGTAAGTGCCGCTATAAATGGAGATTTAGAGAAAGAGGAATGGAAGCTTCATCAAGGCTTCAAGCTTATGATACCAAAAGGTTGTCCTGGGGTTCCTTCTGAAATCTTTACTCCAGAAAATTTATGGGATAATAAGGAAGAATATTTTAAAACAGTAGAAAGTCTAATAGAGAAATTCAATAATAACTATAAAGCTTTTGAAATAATATAGAATAATTTAAGTTATAAATTAAAAGTTATAGGTTGACCTATAACTTTTTTTCTATTCTTTACATTTTCTTTGGTGGACATAAGTATAGGATAAATTTATAATTGAATATAGCAAATAAATGCAAGAGGAGAGGTGCAATGGATTTTTTATTAATTTTTAAAACAGTGATAATATCAATTATAAAGGGAGCTACAAATTATTTACCTATTGCAGCTTCTGAGCAGGGATATATAGTTTATAGACTCTTAGCCTATCCTTCTGGAGACAAGGCTACCATGATATATGCTCTCATAGGATTAGGATCTTCTATGGCGGTTTTAGTGCTCTTGTCCCATAGGATAAAGGAGAGCTTTAATTTTATGGGACAGGGACAGAAAAAAGGGATGAGGTTATGGACCAATATATTCCTTGGTGCAATTCCTTATATAATTCTTTACTTTGTATTTATGAAAATTGGTAAAATAAATCTCCTTGGAAGTAAAGTTATAGCATTTGGAGCAATTGCTTCTGGTATCCTTCTTTTTATAGGAAATGGGAAGTATAGAAGAAATAGAATAAGGAAAAAAGCGATAGCTTCCTTTTGGAAGATCAATGGATTACAAGCATTTAAAATAGGACTTTATCAATGTCTTTCCTTTATTCCTGGATTATCTAGAGTGGGAGCAGTAATTGTTGGAGGCTGGTTTTCCAATTTAGCCACAGGAGCATCAGTGGACCTTGCTCTTTTTATAACTGTCCCAGGTGTTATACTTGTATCTATTAGAGATCTTTTCTATGTTGCTAGTGCAATTACCTTTGGTGCTTCAGAAATAGTTTCCATGATTCTTGCTGTAGCAGTTTCCTTCTTAACTGCACTTGTGACATTAGATTCCTTTTTATCCTTTGCAAAGAAAGCTTCCCTTAAGCTTTTTGCCTTTTTCAATATCCTCCTGGGCTCTGCAACCTTGGTGTTTATGTTATTAGGCAAAATAAATTAAAAACAATAAAGAATAAATTCAATACAATAAAAATAAATTCAATACAATAATTTGGAGGAAGATTAAAAAAAACTATTTAAAAATGCTAAAAATAACAAATAATATAAATATACTTTAATATTTATGGTTATTATGGTATTATACAACATAGAAATATCATCTTATTAGCAGAGTAAATTGAAAAAATAGCAGCTATATTTACATGGCCTTAAAGTTTATGGAGTTAATGAAGCAGCTTTTTAGTCTTTATAACTTAAATCACAAGCAAGGGGGAAAAGCAATGACACAGGAAATAAAAAGGATAGCCTTACTTACAGGAGGGGGAGATTGCCCAGGGCTTAATGCTGTAATAAGAGCTGTAACAAGAACAGCAATACTTCAGTATGGATACGAGGTAGTTGGATATAGATATGGCTACAGAGGTTTATATAACAATGATTATATTCCTTTAACTTTAGATACAGTATCCGGTATACTTCATAAGGGTGGAACAATACTTTACAGCTCTAATAAGGATAATCTTTTTGATTACACCATAGAGGAAGATGGGGTTTTTGTTAAAAAGGATGTATCAGATGTAGCTGTGGAAAATATGAAAAAGGCTGGTATCGATGCCTTAGTAGTTATTGGTGGGGACGGTACTTTAACTAGTGCCAGAGATTTCTCAAGAAAAGGTGTAAAGGTTATCGGAGTTCCTAAAACCATTGATAATGATTTAGCGGCCACAGATGTAACTTTTGGATTTAATACTGCAATAGATGTAGCTACTGAGGCTTTAGATAGATTACATACCACCGCTGAATCGCATCACAGAATTATGGTCTGTGAAGTTATGGGAAGAAATGCAGGCTGGATTGCACTTCATTCCGGTATAGCAGGATCTGCTGATGTTATATTAATTCCTGAGATTCCTTATGACTTAAATAAGATAGCAGAAAAGATAAAGGAAAGACAGGATGCTGGAAGACCTTTTAGTATTATTGTAGTGGCAGAAGGAGCTAAGCCTAAGGATGGTGAAGTGGTAGTAAGCAAAATTGTAAAGGATAGTCCAGATCCTATTAGATTAGGTGGTATAGGAAATAAGCTTGCAAATGACTTAGAGCAAATAATTCAAGGACATGAAATTAGGGCAACTATATTAGGTCACGTTCAAAGAGGGGGAAATACCTCTACTTATGATAGAATCCTTTCTACAAGATATGGAGTTGCTGCAGCAGAGCTAATCAATGATGGCAAGTTTGGTAATATGGTATGCCTAAAGGGTAATGATATATCCTATGTACCTCTTGAGGATGTTATAGGTAAGGATAAAAATGTAGATCCTGAAGGAGAACTTGTTACTATTGCTAAAAAAATTGGTATATCTTTCGGTAGATAATAGTAAAAAGCATCAGTTTGCTGATGCTTTTTACCATTTGCTCCCTTATGCAGTTTGAAAACTATTTAACATATGGTATAATAATCAATAGAGAATACGGTTAACTGGAGGCATGCTATGAAGGAAATTAAAAAGTATTTCGAGTCTAGAGTTGGAAAATATAGTTTCTATTTTGAAGATCTTAATAGTGGGTATATTTACGGGTATAATGAAAACGTTCCTATGACTGCAGCAGGATGCATAAAACTACCACTAGCGGTAGCTCTTTTAAAGGAAATTCAAGATGGAAAGTATAATTTAGAAGATAGGTTTTTCATAAGTGACAAGGACAAGGTTTATGGTACGGGAATAATATATGAGTTCTCCGAAAGGGAATATTCTTTAAAAGAGCTTATGGTTGCTATGCTTATACAAAGTGATAACACTGCTTCTAATAAAATTATAAATATCTTAGGCAAAGATAGAGTTAATGCTATTTTTAAAGAAATGGGCCTCAAGAATACCATGCTAAATAGGATGACCACCGATGAAGTAAAAACTGATATAGAGGAAGAAAATATAACTACTAGCTATGATTTGTGTAAATGTTGGAAGCTTTTAAACAGTCACAAATTCTTGAATCAGGAACTTAGCGATAATCTTATTAGCATATTAAGCAGACAGCAGCTAAAGAGTAAGAGTACTTTATATATATTAGAGGATTTAAAGTCTAATATTGCAAACAAAACAGGAGATAAACCATTTATTGAAAATGATACCATGCTTATAAGGCTTCCAAAGGGCAATTTTAGCTTTTCTGTGATGAGTTCAGAAATCCCTAATAGTGTTTATGGGATTGTAACTCTGGCTAAAGCAGGTAAGATGATGTGGGATAGTATAAATAATTTATGGATTTAAGTCGCAAAATTGCGACTTAATTTTTTTTTGAAAATAATTAATAATACCTATTACATAATTCTTTATATTGTTATATAATAATACTTGTTCAACTAAAGATGTTTAGTGATTAACAAAGGAGGATTATAATGTACACACAATGGGAAGGTTTTAATACCGGTAGCTGGCAGAGGGAAATTGACGTAAGAAACTTTATTCAAAAAAACTATACTCCATATGAGGGAGATAAGAACTTCCTTCAAGGTCCTACAGAAAGAACCATGGCTGTATGGAATAATATATTAGATTTACTTAAGAAAGAAAGAGAAAAAGGAGTATTGGATGTAGAGGTAAATAAAATATCTGGCATAGATAACTATGATGCTGGTTATATAGATAAGGATAATGAGGTTATAGTAGGCCTTCAGACAGATGCTCCTTTAAAGAGAATTGTAAATCCTTTTGGTGGAATGAGAATGGTTCATACTTCTCTTGAAGCTTATGACTATAAATTAAACGAAGATATTGATAATTATTTTTCACAATATAGAAAAACTCATAATCAGGGAGTTTTTGATGCTTATACAGAGGAAACCAGAGCAGCAAGATCCGCTGGCCTTTTGACAGGTTTACCAGATGCTTATGGCAGAGGGAGAATCATAGGTGACTACAGAAGAATTGCTCTATATGGTGTAGATTATCTAATTGAAAAGAAAAAGGAAGATTTAAGGGTCCTTAAGGGTGACATGCTAGAGACTCTAATCCAGAAGAGGGAAGAGGTTACAGAGCAAATAAGAGCTTTGGAAATGATAAAAGCCATGGCTTCAAAATATGGTGTTGATATATCAAGACCTGCAGAAAATGCAAAGGAAGCTGTTCAGGCTGTATATCTTGGCTACCTTGCAGCAGTTAAAGAAAATAATGGAGCTGCTATGTCACTTGGTAGAACAAGTACCTTCTTAGATATCTATATTGAAAGAGATTTAAAATCAGGCTCATTAACTGAAATAGAAGCTCAGGAACTTATAGATCAGTTTATAATTAAGCTTAGAATAGTAAGACATTTAAGAACTCCAGAATATGATGACTTATTTGCGGGAGATCCAACCTGGGTTACAGAATCTATAGGTGGTATGGGTGTAAATGGTAAGACTCTTGTTACTAAAAACTCTTATAGATATCTTCATACTCTTGTAAATCTTGGACCAGCCCCAGAACCAAATATGACTGTATTGTGGTCAACCTCCCTACCAGAGAACTTTAAGAACTTCTGCGCGGAGATGTCTATACTAACAGATTCTATACAATATGAAAATGATGATATAATGAGGCCTATGTTTGGTGATGATTATGCTATAGCTTGCTGCGTATCTGCTATGACTGTTGGAAAGCAGATGCAGTACTTTGGAGCACGTTGCAATTTAGGTAAGGCATTGTTATATTCCATAAATGGTGGTATTGATGAGAAAAAGGGTAAGCTCGTTCTTGCAGGTGTAAACAAAATTGAGGATGAAGTTTTAGATTACGAAAAGGTAAAGGGTGCTTTCTTTAATGTACTAGAAAAGGTTGCCAAGCTTTATGTGGATACAATGAATGTAATTCACTATATGCATGATAAGTATGCATATGAAGCAGGTCAAATGGCTCTTCATGATACAGAAGTGGAAAGACTTATGGCCTTTGGTATTGCAGGACTTTCTGTGGTTGCTGATTCCTTAAGTGCTATTAAATATGCAAAGGTGAAGCCAATAAGAAATGAACAGGGAATAGCTGTTGACTTTGAGATTCAAGGAGATTTCCCTAAATACGGTAATGATGATGATAGAGTTGATGATATAGCTGTTGAGGTTGTAACTAAGTTCTCTAAGGAGCTTAAGAAACATCCTCTTATAAGAAATGCAAAGCATACATTGTCTATATTAACTATAACTTCTAATGTAGTATATGGTAAGAAAACAGGAGCAACTCCTGATGGTAGAAAGGCTGGAGTAGCTTTTGCGCCAGGAGCTAATCCAATGCATGGAAGGGATTCTAACGGGGCTTTAGCTTCATTAAACTCTGTAGCAAAGATACCTTATGCAAATGTTTGTGAGGATGGTGTATCAAATACCTTCTCAATAGTTCCAGATGCTTTAGGAAAAGAACCAGTGCAGAGAAATAAAAATCTAGCAAATGTAATGGATGGGTATTTCAGTCAAGGAGCTCATCATTTGAATGTTAATGTATTTAACAGAGAAACCCTTGTGGATGCTATGGATCATCCTGAAAAATATCCGCAGCTTACTATAAGAGTTTCTGGGTATGCTGTACTATTTAACAGGCTATCAAGAGAGCAGCAGTTAGAAGTAATAAGCAGAACCTTCCACGGTAGTCTATAATTTTTAAGGGGAATTTACATTCCCCTTTTTCATCTATTATTTAACATGATAAAAGGGGGTTTATTAAGTGAAAGGTAGGATACATTCAATAGAATCAATGGGCCTTGTGGATGGACCAGGTATAAGAACTGTGGTGTTTTTCCAAGGCTGTGCTCTAAGATGCTCCTTCTGTCATAACCCTGATACCTGGGGAGTGGATGAGGGTAATTACTTTAGCTCTCAGGAGCTCCTAGACCAATTAGTGAAATATAAAAGCTACTATAAAGCTTCTGGGGGAGGAGTAACCTTTTCTGGAGGAGAGCCACTTTTGCAGTCAGACTTTCTAATAGACATATTAAAAAAGTGCAGGGAAAATGGAATCCATACAACCCTAGACACTGCTGGCTGTGGCCATGGAAAATATGAAGAGATATTAAAGGAAGTAGATTTAATACTTTTTGATATAAAGCATATTGATCCTATAGGATACAAGAGTTTAACAGGAAGGGCAATAGACGAAAGTCTGAAATTCTTGAAGATAGCTCAGGACTTGGGTAAAAAAATGTGGATAAGACAGGTAATTATTCCTGGTATTAATGATAATGAGGAATATATAAGAGGTTTGGCTGATATTATTAGAAAACTTAATAATATTGAGCGTGTAGAACTTCTTCCATACCATAAATTAGGGCTTATGAAATATGAGGCTCTTAATCTAAAGTATAGATTAGCAGGTGTACCAGAGATGGATAAAGAGAGGGCAAAGTATCTTGAAGAGCTCTTAAGAAGTCTCATAATAAAAAAAGACTCCTAGGAGTCTTTTTTTTATTCTACTGGTGAAAACTGATCCTTACCTACTCCACAAAGTGGGCAAACCCAATCTTCTGGCAATGCTTCAAAAGCTGTGCCTGGGTTTATTCCATTATCCTCATCGCCAACTGCTGGATCATAAACATAGCCACATACGTCGCAAATATAACTTTTCATATCATATTCCTCCTTAAGCTTAATGAATTATTTAGTAATAATATCTCAAATATATTTTCATTATATCATCACCTATAATATTTTCAAGTTATAGGACTAAAAAAACACATTAATAAAATTTAAACAAATTATTAATAGAATTTTTAATAAAGAATTTATTTGCCGCAAAGCTGTGAAAAATAGCCTGGGGGTATCAATCTCTTTTTAATACCTTCAGTAACTATAAGGTAAGTAGCAGCGGTATCAAAACGAGCATCATGATATTTTCCTGAGCCTTCAAAGAGGCGGGAGGCTGTAGCTTCAATGGTTTTCTTATCAAGGTTTAAAAAATTAACAACTTCCTCAAGTCTAGGACTTTTATATTCCCCTCGTCCATTTAATATCCTGCAGACACTTTTATAATAGTTCATGGTGCAAAAAAGACGTTTTGGCTCGTAAATTTCACCTATACCCTCTAACTCATGCTTTAAAAATTTGATATCAAAGCTTACATTATGGCCTATTACCACATCTGCTTGATAGAAGTCATTTATGAACTCTTGAAAGCTGTCTTCAAAATAACTCCCCTCAGAGAGCTCGTAGAGTTTTTCTAATGAAAAGCCATGAACAGCCTCAGCCTCCTTATCCATTTCTTCTACTGTGAAAAAGAAGTTTTTTCCAATAGTTTCTTGTGGTTTTTTTGAAGAATCTACTGTTATGTAGCTGAGCTGGCATATGCTTCCGGGTCTTATACTGGTGGTTTCTGTATCAAAAAAAAGTAGTTTCATATATACACCTAGGCTCCTTTCTAATGAAATATTGTTTATTTTAATTCTGAGGAGATAAAGCTCAATAGTTCTAAGCAAGCATTTAATGTGCGGTTCTTTTTATCAATTAGGGGGTTAAACTCAACAAAATCCATGGATCTAACTAAGTCTTTTGATAATAGGTTTCCTAAAAGGCTCTTAACCTCTGAAAGGCTCAGACCTTTATCCACTGGAGTACCTGTTCCAGGAACCAGGCTTGCATCAAGGGAATCTATATCATAGCTTAAATGAATATTTTTTATACCAGAGTTTTCCAGAGAAAGGGATATTTCACTATTAATCTCATGGATTCCTCTAGTTTTTATGTCTTCAGTAGTCCAAAGATTTAGTTTCTGTTCTTCAATTAGCTTTATTTCTCCTTCATCTAAATCTCTAGCGCCAACTATGTATACATTTTGAGGCTTGACCTTGACACCATTAAAATATAAATTTGTTAATTTTTCATGGCCTAATCCCATGGCAGCAGCTAAAGGCATGCCATGAATATTACCTGTGGGAGATGTTTCGTGGGTATTAATATCACCATGAGCATCTATCCATATAACAGCTAGGTCATTTTGGAAGAATTTACTCACCCCAGTTAAGCTTCCAAGTCCTAAGGAATGATCGCCTCCAATTACTAATGGAAAACTCCCTCCCTTTAAGGAGCTGTACACTAAATGAGCCAGGTTTTTATTAACCAAAGCTACCTGTGATAAATACTTCATATTTATATGATCACAGAATTTATCCTCTATAGAAAGCTTAGGAACATATATATTTCCTAAATCGTAGACTTCATGATTATCTTTCTCAAAGATGCTAGTTATATTATGCTTCCTTAAGGTATTTGGTCCTCTTTCCACACCAAGTCTGTCACAGCCTAAAAACAATGGAACACCAATTATACTTATATTCATCTACTGTACCTCCATTAGCTTACTAACTTTATATTATATAGCATAAACAAACAGATTTAAATGATCTTTACAGATTTTTGTACATTTTATTTGATTAACAAAAAAAGATATAAACAAATTAAAAATAAAGATTATTTATATAGATAAAAAGTGAACTTAAGGTAAAACTAAAATATAAGGTTCCATAGATTAATTGATAAAGAATATTATATAATATATAATATTATTAAATTCAGATAAAAGCAAATATGGAGGTGTCTTAATGTATATTAAAACAAATAAAATATCAATAATTGGTGCAGGATTTGTAGGATCAACTACAGCATACTCCTTGATGATAGCTGGTGTAGCTTCAGATATTGTCATTGTAGATTTGAATAAAGATAAGGCTGAAGGTGAGGCTATGGATTTATCTCATGGTGCTCCCTTTGTAAAAGCAGTGGATATAAGAGCAGGAGAATACTCTGATACCAAGGATTCTGATATAGTAATAATAACTGCAGGGGTTAATCAAAAGCCCGGTGAAACAAGATTAGATATAGTAAATAGAAACATAAATGTTTTTAAGCAGATAGTGCCAGAGGTTGTAAAGTACAGTCCAAAGTGTATTATACTTGTTGTTTCAAATCCTGTAGATGTTTTAACATATATAACTTATAAAATATCAGGATTCCCAGAAAATAGAGTTTTAGGCTCAGGTACAGTTCTGGATACCTCAAGATTTAAATATATACTATCAGAGAATTTTGGGGTGGATACAAGAAATGTACATAGCTATATCATAGGAGAGCACGGTGACTCGGAAATCGCAGCATGGAGTCTTACTAATATTGCTGGTATGAGTGCTGATGAATATTGCAGCAACGTCTGTGAAGGCTGTGGTGATGATTTTAAAACAACTATACCAGAGCAGGTAAAGAATGCAGCTTATGAGATTATTAACAAAAAGGGGTACACAAACTATGCTGTAGCTTTAGCTGTTACAAGAATTGTAGAATCCATTTTAAGGGATGAGAAATCCATACTTACCGTTTCCAGTCTTTTTAAGGGTGAGTATGATATTGATGATGTTTACCTTGCTATACCAAGCATAGTTGGTTCTAGCGGAGTTGAAAGGATAATTCCTGCACCATTGTCTTCTGAAGAGAAGGAAAAACTTCAAGAATCAGCTGCTATACTAAAGAAGGTTATAAATGAATCTAATCTTAACCTTTAATAGCTTAAGGACCATTAGAAAAGGCACTGAGGATAGCAATCCCAGTACCTTTTCTATTATTGCTTATTTTGCCTTATACTTCATTTATATAAATATAAGCTTCTTAAATTAAATATATTGCCATTTTATTTTTAATGTGAAAAGAGGACATACCAAAAGCAGTTTCAAGTATTTTTTATATATAAGAGTCTAAGCCTCTGATTGAAATTTCACCTGAGGAAAGATATTCTTTTTCACCTCTAGAATTAATAATTATTAAAGAACCATCTGAGTAAAGATCTAGTACATTAACTTTTTCTTTTTTATTTTTACTTATTATATAGACCTCTCTACCTATAATACAGGAATGGCTTCGGCAGATTTCAATAGAACTTTTAATATTTCCTTCCTGTAAAAGTTCTTCATAATAAATTTCAAAGCTATTTAGTATCTTCCATAGAAGCTTCTCTCTTTTAATCTGCAAGCTGCCTTCTATAGCGAGGGAAGTGGCTTTTTCCCTAAGCTCCTGAAGAAAATCCTCTTTTTGGTGATATATATTAAGCCCAATACCTACAATCACTGCCTTTGGAGTGTTATCTTCTGTTACGAGCTCTGTTAGTATTCCCCCAAGCTTTTTTGAGTTAAGGATTATGTCATTTGGCCATTTACATTGAACTCCAGTATAACCTAAATCCAGTAGAGCTTTCAGTACTGCAGCAGCAGCTATATGAGATATAAGCGGCATCCGATTAATGGGGAGTTTTGGCTTAATAATAAAGGAAAACCATAGACCTTTGTATTTAGGTGATTGCCAGCATCGTCCCAGTCTTCCTCTTCCTAAGGATTGCTCCTCAGCAATTATAAGAGTTCCTTCTGAATCTATATGCTCTTTACATAAAAGATTAGTTGAGGGAAGACTATCATAGCAGTAAATTTCTCTTCCAAGAAGCTTAGTTGTTAGTTGTTTTTTTATTTCTTCAATATTTAGTTCTTTATTTTCATAGCTTTTCATACTATTGATCCTCTCTGGATGTTAAGCATTATTTATATTGATACTTATTATACTATAGATTTATAAGTACTTTAAAGTATGATGCTTATTTAATCCTGCTTCTCTTTTGTTAGTATCAAAAATTCTACATACTTGAACATATGCTTAAATCTTTTTCCCTAACAAATTCACTTGATTTTGACGCTAGTTAGCTATAAAAATATATGAATAAAGAACATTATTAAACTATCAGTTGTTTTTAGAGTATTTTCACTTTATAATCTTTATTATACTAATAATGTTTATTACAATTAAGGAGGAAATAGATGTTTTCAAGCTATGATATACTAAGTAAGGTAATGATGATTCCGGCAATTTTAATTGCCTTTACTGTTCATGAATATGCTCATGCCTTTGTGGCTGATAGATTAGGGGATAAAAGTCAAAGATTTCAGGGAAGGTTAACATTAAATCCTTTTGTTCATGTAGATCCTGTTGGCTTCCTTATGCTACTTCTTTTTCGTTTTGGTTGGGCAAAGCCAGTACAGGTTAATACGAGAGCTTTTAAGAATTATAGAAGAGATGATCTTTTAGTATCAATAGCAGGCTGTGCCGCGAACATTCTAACAGCCTTCATCTTTGCCATCATTTTAGGTCTCTTCTTTAGATTTGCACCAATGAATGGAAGCTTGTATCTTATATTAAAAGATATTATTCTGAGCACTATTGTTATAAACTTAAATATTGCATTATTTAATCTTCTTCCTTTACCAGGATTAGATGGATTTAGAGTATTCACAAGCCTCTTTCCAAAGGTTTTTTATAAAATAGGGGATCAACTATACAGATATTCAAGCCTTATCTTCATTGTAGTAATTGTTACGGATATTGTAGGATTTATATTGAATCCACCTTTTAATTTTTTAATGACAATTGCTTATTTTATTACAAGTTTAGTAGCAGGATAATAATGGAGGAATAATATGAGACTAAGGAAAAAATGGTGGGCAAGGCCAGCTCTAGAAGAAAGCCCACTGGCAATTATTAAACCAGAAGAGCTAAAGGGTAGCTGGCATAAGGAGTTTGGTAACAATAATCCTATTTATTTAGAGCTTGGCTGCGGCAGAGGTAAGTTTATTTCACAAAAGGCAGAGGAAAATCCTCATATAAACTTTATTGCTGTGGATTTAAAGGACGAGGTTATTGTATATGCCATGCAAAAGATACAAGAGAAAAACCTCCAAAATGTAAGGCTAATACCTATGAATATATCTTTTATTGGAGATTTGTTTTCTGAAGGTGAAATCAGCAGAATATTTATTAACTTCTGTAACCCTTGGCCTAAAGAAAGGCATAAAAAAAGAAGGCTTACTCATAGCAGATTTTTAGAGCTTTATAAGGGCTTTTTAAAGCTTCCGGGAGACTTATATTTTAAAACTGATGATAAGGGATTATTTGATGAATCCTTAGATTATTTTAAGGAAAGTGGTTTCGAGATTAAATATATAACCTATGATCTTCATAACTCAGATTTTGAGGGCAACATAATGACGGAATATGAAAATAAGTTTTCTTCCATTGGCATGAAAATTATGTTCTTAATTGCTGAATATAATGGGAAAAATTTAGGTTCTATTGACAATTAGAATATAAAGACTTATAATTTATAGCGATTAATATGAATCTATGAAGAGGAAAGTACCTTGAGTAATTCTTAAAGCGAGCTGATGATGGTGGAAGGTCAGTAAGATAGCTCTATGGGAAGAGAACCTTGGAGATCTCCTATGGAAGTATTCTTTTGTAGGAGCGGCGAAGGTCGTTAAAGATTAAAGGGGACTTATTTTTTAAGTCAATCAGAGTGGTACCGCGGATTCTCCGTCTCTTAATTTTATTAGGAGGCGGTTTTTTTATTTTATACCCTTAGGAGGAGAAAAAATGGATTATAAAAGTATTATTGCAGAAAGAATAATGCCTCTAGTAGACATGGATAAAGAGGCTGTTGAAAAAATGATAGAAATCCCACCAAGACCAGAAATGGGTGATTATGCTTTTCCTTGCTTTCAATTAGCAAAGGTATTAAGAAAGGCACCAAATGCTATTGCTGTAGATATAAAGGATAAGCTAGATAGAGAAGGTTTTGAGAGGATTGAGAATCTAGGACCTTATGTAAATTTCTTTTTAGATAAGGCTTCTTTTGCAAAGGATATAATTAATGAAGTTATTGAACAGGGAGATCAATATGGCTCTTGTAATGTGGGAGAGGGAAGAAATGTAACAATTGATTATTCTTCACCTAATATCGCAAAGCCATTCCATGTAGGACATCTAGTTTCAACAGCAATTGGAAATGCCCTTTATAGAATGTTTAATTTTGCTGGATATAACTCTGTAGGCATAAATCACCTTGGTGATTGGGGAACGCAATTTGGAAAGCTTATCTCTGCATATAAGAGATGGGTTGATGAGGAGAGCTTGAAAGAGGACCCAATAAAGGAGCTCCTAAGAATATATGTTAAATTCCATGATGAGGCGGAGAAGGACCCTTCCTTAGAAGATGAGGGGAGAATGTACTTTAAGCGTTTAGAGGAGGGGAACGAGGAAGCAACAGAGCTATGGAAAAGATTTACTAGTCTTTCTCTTAAAGAATTCCAAAAAGTCTATGATATGCTTGGAGTTAAATTCGATTCCTATGCAGGAGAAAGCTTCTATAATGATAAAATGGAAGCAGTGGTAGAGGAATTAAAGAATAAGAATCTTCTTGTAGAAAGTAATGGGGCTATGGTGGTATCCTTAGATGACTATAATATGCCTCCTTGTATAATTTTAAAATCTGATGGTGCAACTATCTATGCAACTAGAGATATAGCAGCGGCAAAATACAGAAATTCAACCTATGACTTTGCTGAAAATATTTATGTGGTAGGTAAGGATCAATCACTTCATTTTAAACAGGTATTTAAGACCCTTGAACTCATGGGTTATGATTGGGCTAATAATTGCAGACATGTTAGCTTTGGATTAGTAAAGTTCTCTGATAGAAAGCTCTCCACCAGAAAAGGTGAGGTTATATTCCTAGAGGATTTACTTAAGGAATCTATAGGGAAAACTCTTGAAATCATTAATGAAAAGAATCCTGACCTTGAAAATAAAGAAGAGGTTGCTGAAAAGGTAGGAGTTGGAGCTATGATCTTTACCTATCTCAAGAATTCAAGAGAGAGGGATATAGTCTTTGACTGGAAGGAAATGCTTTCCTTTGACGGAGAAACAGGACCTTACGTTCAGTACACCTATGCACGAGCCATGAGCATATTAAGGAAAACTGAAGGCTTTTCTAAAGAAGCGGACTACAATAAACTTACCAGCACAGAAGAATTTGAGCTTTCAAAGACTCTAGCATCCCTTCAAGGAGCAGTACTCCAGGCTCTCGACAAGGCAGAGCCTTCAATAGTTACAAGATATGTAATAGATGTAGCAAAATCCTTTAATAAATTCTACAACAGCCACTCAGTGCTAAACGTAGAAGATGAAAGCCTAAAGGCAGCTAGAGTACAGCTAACAAAAGCTACCTGCCAGGTAATCAAAAATGCCCTCTACCTAATTGGCCTAGAGACGGTGGAGAAGATGTAACCCTTATAAAAACGGAGCGATAGCGACATAAGTTCATTATTGCCATCTTAAAAACGGAGCGATAGCGACATCAATTCATTTTTTACTTTTTTGAAAAACCAGTCGGGCGTCAGTCCAACTGGTTTTCATTTTATCCTTATAAAAACGGAGCGCTAGCGACATCAATTCATTCCTTGCAGTAGTTTTTAGGAAAATAGAGGAGTCAATTGCATATGTCAGCCCGAAATCAATTCATTATTTACCCATATAAAAACAAACCTCCCAGCATATAGTTTTCAAGAACTATACGAAGGAAGGTTTGTTTTATACTTATTTTACATTATCTTTATTAGCCTCATATTTAGGGCAGCCCTTAGAGCAGCTTCCACAGTTACATTCCCCTTTGGAGGATTTTTTAAAGCTTCTAATTATTAAATAAATAGCTAATAAAACAATAAGTATAGCTATAATAACTTCCATAATATCACCTCTTAAAAAAATATAGAACCTATATTGTATACTAAAAAGGCTACTATCCATGCTAATATAAATTGATATCCAACAGAAAGGATAGTCATCCTCCCGCCATATTCTTTCTTCATTGCGCCTATAACTGCCACACAAGGGGTGTAGAGGAGCACGAAGGTCATAAAGGCATAGGCTGAAACCACTGAAAAGAAGCTTGGCAAAATACCTTCAAGGTTTGTACCAAATATGACACCCATGGTACCAATAACTGCTTCCTTAGCCATAATACCTGTAAGAATAGATACGGAGGCTTGCCAGTTTCCAAAACCCAAAGGGGAAAAAATAGGAGCAATTATTTTGCCTATAGATGCTAATATGCTGTTATTTATATCTGTATAGCCTGAAAGATTGAAATTAGAAAGAAACCATATTACAACGCTTATAGAAAAAATTATTGTACCAGCTTTTTTTACAAATCCCTTTCCTTTATCCCAGGTATTCTTAAGTACATTATTAATCTGAGGAAGCTTATATTCTGGCAGTTCTATGATAAAGGGTTCTTCATCCTTTTTAAAGAGGGTATTTTTAAAGATTAGCCCCATTATGAAGGCTATTAAAATACCTAGTAAATACATAGACCCTATTGCCAATGCCTCTCTCCCAGAGAAGAATATACCAGCAAAGAGAGCATAAACTGGAAGTCTTGCATTACAAGACATTAAGGGTACTAAAAGAGCTGTTAGCTTTCTATCTTTTTCACTTTCCAGGGTTCTTGTAGACATAATACCAGGGACAGAACAACCAAAGCCAATAATCATAGGTATGAAAGCTTTACCGGATAACCCCATTTTTCTCATAAACTTGTCCATTATAAAGGCTACTCTAGCCATATATCCGCTGTCTTCTAAAATAGTTATAGCAAAAAACAGTGTTATTATTATTGGAAAGAAGACTAATATTGAACCAACTCCGCCGATTATTCCATCAACTATAAGAGAGGAAAACCATGGACTGGAAGAGGTAAGCTTTAAAGCTACCCAAGGCATAAGCTTATCACTCAAAAAGATATCTAATAAATCTGAAAGCGGCTGTCCTATCCAACTAAAGGTAAGCTGAAAGATAAATAATAAAATAAGGATAAAAACAGGATATGCCAAATAGGGATTTAATACAACTTTATCAATTAAATTATTTAAACTCATCTTTTCTTTTGTTTTCTTCTTAAGACTCTCCTCAACAACTGTGTCTATAAAGTTATAAGCTTCCTGCTCTGTAGGAAAATTGAAGGAGTTATAATCAGATGAGGGAAGATAACTCTTGTTAATTAATACATTTTTCAGCTCATCCATACCTTTTTTATGAGCGGCTATCATTGGAACTACCGTAAGATTAAGTCTTTTAGATAATATTCTATAATCTATAACCATCCCTTTGGCTTTTACACTGTCTATCATATTAATTGCTAAAATAATAGGTTTATTAAAGGTCTTAAGCTGTGTGGTAAGATAGAGATTTCTATTTAGATTTCCGCCGTCTACAATGTTAATAATGACATCAACATCAGAACCCTCTAAAAAAGCTTTAGAGACTTTCTCCTCGTTTGAGAAGGTATCTAAAGCATATATCCCTGGTAAATCTACTATTTTAATATTTTTATTAAGAAAACCCTCTTTCTTTTCCACTGTAACTCCTGCCCAGTTTCCAACATATTGGTTCGAGCCTGTTAAAGCGTTGAAGAGGGTTGTTTTTCCTACATTTGGGTTTCCGATTAATCCTATGGTAAGCATTGAGACCTCCTATTTTACTGTTATATTATTTGCATCCTTTTTTCTTATAGCTAGGTTGAAGCCTCTAAAATTTATCATTAAAGGATCCCCTAAAGGAGCTCTCTGCTTTAGGAGTATTTCTGTTCCTTCTATACAGCCTAAAGCCATTAATCTTTTTGCTAGTTTTTCATTACCATATACTTTATCTATAATAGCTTTTTGTCCTACTACTAAGTCTGATATACTCAATCAGTGACACCTCGCAATGAAATTCATTATCAATAACATATTAACATAAAGTTAATTTACTGTCAATAATTAAAAGACTTTGAAGATAATATAACGATAAAAGAATGGTTTAAATTATCATAAAAGTATGAGATAATAAACGATAGAACTGAATAGAAAAGAGTGATAAAGTGATAGTTAGAGAGAATTCCATTGAGGTTAGGGATATCACAGATACATATTCCCTTGAGATAGAAGAGAGGAGGGATTTTTATAAGGAAGCTATTTTCTTTGACCTAGAGCACTATGTGTATAAAAAACCAATTTGTGTTGGGGTTTTCGGTAGTTGCTATTATGATGAAGATATGGGAACTTTAGAGTGCACTCAATACATGATAGAAAATCGTAAAGAGATAAGTGAGATACTATATCTTGCGGAAAAGTATTTTAAAGAAATGCTTGAAAAAAACAAAAAATATATTGTGACCTTTTCAGGAAATAATGATTTTCATGTAATCAATTATCTTTTTGAAAAATTCAATATAGAATTCAAAATTCTTGAACATTTCCATCATATTGATCTACAAAAGGAGTATGAAAAGAGATTTAAGGAAAGCACCGGGCTTAAGCTTTTAGAAAAGAAGTTTGGGATAGAGAGGTCAGGGGAGCTTATAAGTGGATCCAATTTAGCTAAAACCTTCAGTAAGGTTATAAAGGATAAGGACTATATTTTAAGGATGCCTGCAGAAAAGATAACTAAGATTCTTCAGTATAATGAGCAGGATGTGGTTAATCTTTACCATATATCATTAAATTGGGATTCCATTGAATAATTTTGGTTCCTTTAAAGGAGCTAAAAACAAAACCTGTATTTTAAATAAATACAGGTTTTGTTTTTAGCTTATAGGCTATTTTTTAATTTTTCAATTGCAATCTCTATTCTTCTTAAGCTCTCTTCCTTACCAAAGATAGCAGCAAGCTCAACATAACCTCCAGGAGAACTTTGGAGTCCTGAGAGGGCAGAACGTATAGGCCACATAATAAGGCCAATTTTTATTCCTTCTCTAGAAACATATTCACCTACAACCTGAGCAATTGTGTCTTCATTCCAGGTTTCTAAAGATCTAAAGATCGGCAGGATTTTTTCTAGATTTTCTATGGAGTTCTCTATAGTTGTTTTCATCTTTTTATGCACGAAAATTGAAACATCATAATCTGGTAATTTTGCAAAAAAGTCAAGCTTCTCAGGAATCTGACTTAAGATTTCCACTCTCGTGTGCATGAGCTCAGAGATTTTTAGAGAGTCTATATAATCAGGAATAAGTCCTTCATAATAGGGCTTTGCAAGCTCATTAAAGGTGCTTAAGGGGAGTTTCTTTAGATACTCTCCATTCATCCATCTGAGCTTTTGGACATCGAAAATTGCCGGTGATTTGTTTATGTTTTTATAATCAAAGATTTCAACCAATCTATCTAAGGAGAAAATTTCCTCATTGCTTCCTGGGTTCCAGCCAAGAAGAGCAATGTAGTTCACTATTGCTTCCATTAAGTAGCCTTGAGCTATAAGATCCTGATAAGAAGCATCTCCATTCCTTTTACTTAGCTTGTTATGAGAATCCTTCATTATAGGAGGACAGTGAACATATACTGGTACCTGCCAGCCAAAAGCCTCATATAGTCTGTTATATTTTGGAGAGGAGGATAAATATTCGCTACCTCTTACAACATGAGTGATTTTCATAAGATGATCATCAACAACATTTGCAAAATTATAGGTTGGAAGACCA
Organism: Bacillota bacterium; assembly: GCA_023451395.1. Taxonomy (GTDB): domain Bacteria; phylum Bacillota; class Clostridia; order Clostridiales; family Clostridiaceae; genus JAEXZL01. The sequence goes on from JAEXZL010000203.1 coordinate 30,301, forward strand.
TCGGATTTTATTAGTATCATATCTTCAAGCTCAGAATTATCTACGGATATTTTTCCATATATAACATCATCGAATTCTGTTGTGCCCTCAGGATTGTTATTTTGTCTTATTACATAAGGGATTCCTTTAGCTAAATTCTCTTCTATTTCCGCCTTAGATAAGTGTAGGCAGTGTTTATCATATTTGGGAGTTAAATTCCTACTTTCCAAATCTTCTCTTAAAGCATCTAATCGATGCTTGTCACAGAAACAGTAATAAGCTTCACCTTTATCAATAAGCTTCTTAGCATATTCGGTGTAAATAGCCCTTCTTTCACTTTGAATATAAGGACCGTAGCTTCCGCCAACATCTGGACCTTCATCATGGTTAAGTCCAGTAGCCTTTAGGGTGTTGAATATTATATCTGTGGCGCCTTCTACTAATCTTTCCTGATCTGTATCCTCAATTCTCAATATGAAATCTCCGCCCTCATGCTTAGCAATTAAATAAGCATAAAGAGCAGTTCTTAAATTTCCTACATGCATATATCCCGTGGGACTTGGGGCAAATCTGGTTCTAATTTTATAATCCTTCATTTTATTCACTCCTGTATATATTATTTCTTACTTATGATAAAAAGCTAGAGGAGAGATAGATATAAAGATATCTGTCAGGATTCTACTCTTATCTATTAATTATCATAAACTAGGGTAATTTGTATGTCAATACAGCTTAAGGTGCATGGATATTACTGCCGTCACTTTCTATTACTATAGTACCTTGTAAATCTGTTCTTAGGGGAATAACTTTAAGCTCCTTTAAGGTGGCAAGAACTTCCTTGCTTGGATGGTTATAATCATTGCCAAGACCACAGCTTATAACTCCATAGTTTGGAGAGAGACTACTTATGAATTCCATACTTGAAGAGGTTTTGCTTCCGTGATGGCCAAGCTTAAGAACCTGAGCCTTTAAACCTTTATACTTTAATAAGAGCTCCTCTTCTATCTCCTTTTCAGCATCACCAGCAAAAAGAAAGGATACATCCTTGTATTTTAGAAGTATAACGATAGAATAATTATTTGTATTATCATAAGTATCATTATCTGGAGAGAGAAAGTAAAGACCTGCTTCATTATCCAATGTTATGTTGTATGGTGAAGAAGTATTATATATCTTAAGATTCTTATCACGAAGAGCTTTAACCACATCATAAAAGCTTTTAGTGCTTTCAATTTTTTTAGGGGCATAGAAGTTACCAATTTTAAAGCTTTTAATAATCTTATCTAAACCGCCGATATGATCCTCGTGAGGATGTGTAGCAATAACGTAATCTAATTTTTTTATTTTCTTTTCCTTTAGATAGCCCTTAAGTTTCTTCTCAGTGTATTCGGGACCTCCATCAATTAGGATTTTTTTGTCCTTATACTCTATAAGAATTGAATCTCCTTGATCAACATCAAAGAAAGTGACTCTTAATGCCGATATTTTCTTATATTCTCCATTACAGGATATAAGGGGATGGAGCAGAAAAATTATTAATAATAGTAGAATTATTTTTCTCATTAGACCTCCTAAGCTGAAAATGTTATACTATTTAAGGATTATAACCACTTTCGACCATTGAAAGCTAATAATAATTTCTAGTATAATATTTTTTGTATTCTTATATGGAGAGTGATTACTTGAAAACTATAGTTTTAGGAACATATTATGTTTTATACATGATTTTTATGGGCTTACGCCTTATAAAGCTTAAAGTACTTAAAGTATTTAACAAGGAAGCAGCTGAAATATACAAAGAAAAAGTTGCCTTAAAATGGAGTAGACATACTTTAAAGGTTGTAGGCATGAAATATCAGGTTACTGGGAAAGAAAACATACCTTCAGAAAACTGTCTTTTTGTTGCAAACCATCAAAGCATCCTAGATATACCTCTAATTATGGATGCTGCAGAAAGACCCTTAGGTTTTGTTGCTAAAAAGGAGATTAGAAAGGTTCCTATATTAAGTTCTTGGGTAAAAGAGCTTAATAGTGTTTTTCTAGATAGAAAAAACAATAGAGAGGCTGTTAAAACCATCGGTGAGGCTATAGAGATTTTAAAGAAAGGTAAGTCTATGGGGATTTTTCCTGAAGGAACTAGGGCACAGGATGGAATGGTCAAGGATTTTAAAAAAGGAAGTCTAAGGCTTGCTATTAAGTCAAAGGTTCCTATAGTTCCTGTAGCTATTTCTGGAACATATAAGGCACTGGAAAAGGACAAGAAGCTTGTTTCAACTACTGTGAAAATTCATTTTCTTGAACCTGTAGCTACAAAGGATTTAAATAAAGAAGAAATTAATGAGCTTCAAGAAGTTTTAAAGGATAGGATTATTAGAGCATTATAAAAAATTAACTCTTAGGTCATAAGGCTTGAGAGTTAATTTTTTTGTAAGGCAAAAAAACTTATAAATGAAAATTATAAATGATGAAAATTGCATATTATATGTTATAATAAGGATAGTTCACAATTTATGGTTTAAATATGAATTTAAGTCGTTGAAAATATTGCATTTGTGGAGGTAAAAATGATTAAGGAATTTTCATTTAGTAATGATAAAGCGATGATTAATTTTTCTGTTTTGTATTGTGACAGTCAGGAAAAAATATTAAGATCTCAAGGTTTTTATAGGGTTATGTCTGTATACTTAGAAAAAAGAAAAAAGAGAAACTCAAATGTATATAGATATATTAAACAGGAGTTTAAAGGAACTAATGATGGAGAAAGACTGGAAAATATAATAAAGCTCTTTAAGCTTCTTACGGTGATGTCCCCAGAGGAAATTATCACTATGGAAGAGGGGTATAAGAATATACTTTCTAATAAAGAAAGCCTTATTGCACTAATAGAAGACATTTATAGCTTCTGGAGAAAGCTTGAAAGGTACACCATAGTGGAGAATAACAAGGTAACAAAAGGGATTGCAGCTGTAACCTTCGAAGAAGCAAACACTAAATTCTCCTATTTGGTATTGGATTTATACAGAAACATTGAAAAACATATTTTAGGCTATTCACCTAAGGTTTATAGACAGGTTCCTGCAGGGGGCAATGCCAGCGTTCTTCTAAAGAGAATGGTTTGGCCACTGCCAGAAGAGTATACCCAGCTTGATGGTATACCTTTTATAGATACCATAAGTCTTGAAACACCCTTTATAACTTATCCTAAGAAAAATACCAGAGATGGATATTTCACAGAAATAAATTCTAATCCAATTAGTATTAGTTCCATTAATAAGGAGCATTGGTTCTGTTTTCCTATTAAAGTAGGAGAGCTTCTAGCATTCATCTATTTTCATAGGGACTTTATGGATCACGGAATATCCCTATGCAATCTTTTTGAGATAGCTACTGAAGAGGAGTATAGGGGTAAAAAACCTGATATTCTTTATGTTTTTGGTGCAAAGGACCCTTCAGGGGAGGTAAAAACCGTATTTTATGATGATTTAAAAAATGATATGATGGTTGGCTATGTAAGCTACGGAGAAAAGATAGATTATTTTGGTTATATGAAAAAAATGACTCTTACTCTTCATAATCTCATTATGATAAAAAGAGGAAATCTTCCTATCCATGGTGCTATGGTAAATATAATAATGAAGAATGGTAAGTCTGCAAATGTTGTTATAGTAGGGGACAGCGGTGCGGGGAAATCCGAAAGTCTTGAGGCTTTCAGAAGCCTTAGTGAGGAATACATAAGCGATATGACCATAGTATTTGATGATATGGGAACCTTAAAGCTACAGGATAATAAAATTATGGCTTATGGTACTGAAGTTGGAGCTTTTGTAAGGTTGGATGACTTAGATCAGGGATATGCCTTTAAGGAAATTGACAAAAGTATTTTTATGAATCCTGATAAGACAAATGCTCGTCTAGTAATGCCTGTCGCATCATACAATGATATAATGAAGGGATATGAGGTAGATCTATTCCTTTATGCCAATAATTTTGAAGAGGTAAGGGAAGGAGAAAAATCTATTGAGTTCTTCCAAGATGCTGAAGAGGCAATCAAAACTTTTAGAGATGGAGCTAGATTGGCAAAGGGTACTACCTCAGAAAAGGGACTTGTTAAATCTTATTTTGCAAATCCTTTTGGGCCACATCAAAAGCAGAAGGAAACAGATATTCTCTTGGATAGATATTTTAATTCTTTTTATTCACTTGGGGTTAAGGTAGGTAAAATCAGAACCTGTTTAGCTTTAAAGGATATGGAGAAGGCTGGTCCTAGAAATGCTGCTGTAGAACTCTTTCATATAATTAAAGAATTATAGAAGAATAGGGTATCAGAAATTAAAAATTTCTGATACCCTTTAAAAGTTTATTGATTATTCTCATTGTTTTTTCCAAAGAAGGTTATAGCATAAAGACCAGCTAAACCCACAAGAGCATAAATTACTCTTGAAAAGCCTGACATGGTTCCAAAGATCATAGCCACTAAATCAAATCTAAAGAAACCAATAAGGCCCCAATTTATTGCGCCTATGACTACTAGGATTAGAGCGATAACATCTAGAGTTTTCATTTTATTTCCTCCTAACATAATGAGTATTATATATTATTCTTTCCCAAAAAATAAAAACCTATGCAAAGCATAGGCTTTTAGAAATAATCTTAGTTTATAGATGAATATTTCTATCAATAGGTTGTGAAAGAGATATAAAGGTATCTGTTCTCTGTATACCTTGAATATTGTTTATGCTGTTCATAAGTATTTCTTGAAGATGGGAGATACTCTTACATACTACCTTGGCGAAAATTGAATAGTCCCCAGTGGTGAGATGAAGTTCAACCACCTCTTTAATACCCTTCATTTCTTCAATTACATAAGAGAAGGATGATGTTTTATCTACATATATACCTACAAAGCAACAAACATCATAGCCTAGCTTTGGTAGGTCTAAAAGTATTCTGGTACCTTTAATGATACCTAAATCCTCCATTTTTTTCATCCTTACATGGATTGTACCTCCACTTACATGACAGACCCTAGCTATCTCTAAATATGGTGTTCTACAATCCTTAATCAATATATCAAGTATTTGCAAGTCTAAATCATCTAGCTGGTTTATGTGTGATACTGACACAAAATCACCTCATTAATTAAAATATGTTAATTACTATTCCCTATTACCAATTCTATTTTATCAAAATTATTAAGGTTTTACTAGCAAAATAATAATAATTTTTTGGTATTAATATATATTTTTAATAATAGCATAAATGAGGTAAAATAAGGATGTTATCTTTACCTTGAAAAAATATCACATTTAAAATAATATAAGTATAAGACCTATTTAGAAAGGAAGATTAAATTGTCAACAGGAATGTGGATTTTATTTACCATCGCTTTTTCTTTTGCTATCTTTTTACTCTATAATCTATTAAAGATGTATGTGCTCCCTAAGGTAAAGGTGAATCGATGGATTATACTTGCATTGGCTATTATAGCACTTATTGTACCCTCTTTTTTTCCAGTACAGAACTTAATATCAATGGCTATACAGTCAGGGGTCTTTGTAATTTTGTTTTTATGGTTTATTGACCTTACAAAATTACGAAGGGAAGAAGCTAAAAAAATTAAAATTAAGCCCAAAGCAAAACCTAATAGAGTAAAATATAAAGATGAAAAGAAAAAATAAAAGCTCCTTGGTGGAGCTTTTTTCCTTTAGGAAAATTTCTTAGCTATTCTATAAAGATAGGGGAGCTTATGGCTTCCATCTCTTCTTTTGGATCAAAAAAAATTCTCACAACATAATAATGTTCATCTCTTTTTGCTGGAATAGAGAAAATATATCTTATCCTTTCTTGATTTAAATCCTTTATGGTCTTTACTACCTTACTGCCGCTGGTTATTATCTCAATTTTATATATTTTATTAATTTTATCCTGTGCTATGATAGAAAAATTTAAAAGAAGATCCTCACTATAGGGTAAAGTGCTACCCATAAGCTTATCATTTATTGTGTAAAGAAGAGTAAAACTTCTAGATTCTGTTGAGTAGGTTCTAAAATCACTAAAAGCACCTATTACACTTCTTTTATCAAGCTCAGAGCACATTACTACCGTAAGGTTACTGCTATCACCATAGTTCAGCTTATGATTATCCTGACTGTTCACAGCTCCAAGTTTCCACCCCTTGTCAAGCATGGCAAAATAAATAGCATCATATCTTTTATACTTATTTGGATAGATACCATTGCCAACTTCAATATATCTTAGATAATTATTAAGCTCCGGTGAATATTCAAGAGACAAGAGACCTTTACCTGGATGATTTATACCAGCAATAGCCTTTTCAGAAAAAAGCAGCCAAAAGGTTAAACTATCCTTATTCTTTACAGTGCCTTTAAAGAAAGTATTACCATTTATTATATTTATATCGCAGCTGTAGTTGCTTTGGGCTTCAAAGCCACGTATTATAAGCAGGTTTTTATTTTTTTTATTAAAGTTGTGAATAAATTTTTCTAAAGCTCTCCATTTAGTTATTACCTTTGATTTATAATATACATTATCTTGTAAATAGTCATTGTGATCTGTAATCATTAAAAAGTCTATAGATTTATTTTTAGCATACTCCATTGCTTCTATTGGACTGCTTTTGCCGGTAGAGTAGCTTGTATGACTGTGAGGGATACCATAAAAATGCTTAATTCCATGGAACTCCTGAGGCTTTATAGAGTGCTCGCCATTTGTGCTAGTTTTGGATTTTGACATTAATGCCTCCGGTATCAGTGATAATTATTATATTATATGTAGTAAAGCTGATAATTGACTTTAAATAGTCTTAATTGAAAAGTATAAATAAAAAACCCATGAAACTATTTAAAATAGTTTCATGGGATATTTTATTAGATTTAACTACAACCAGTAGTGGAACCACAGTCCTGGCATAGCATACAAGTACCATTTCTCACCATTCTGGTACTGGAACAGGTAGGGCAAACACTACCATATAC
>JAEXZL010000036.1 GCA_023451395.1 Bacillota bacterium
TATAGATTACTATAACAACAAACGAATTAAAGGTAAACTAAAAGGACTGAGTCCTGTTCAATACAGGATTCAATCCTCGTTGGTTGCTTAGTATCTATTTTTGTCTAACTTTTTGGGGTCAGAACAACCCTAGCGGATTATTTTATATTTTTATATTAAGCTCTTTAAGATTCCTTATAAGTTCTACCATATTCTCAAAAAGAATTCCTTTAATCCCTACCTCTTCTGCTCCAAGAATATTAGCTTCCACATCATCAATAAAAACTGTCTCCTGAGCTTTTAAAGAATACTTATCTAGAAGCTCTATATAAATCTCCCTTTGGGGCTTAATAAAATGCCTTTCATAAGATATAACATATCCATCTACCAGATCAAAGAATTGATTCCTGTCCTTTGTAATCTTAAAAGCCTTTCTATGATAGTTTGATAATAAATATATATTATAGCCATTATTCTTCAATTCTTTTAATAACTCTATAGTCTCCTCCATGGGAAGAAGCATATCAACCCAACTATTCATAACTCTTTTAATTTCTTCTTGAAGCTTTGGAGCTCTAGAGCAAAATATCTCTATAGCTTTTTCCTCTTCAAGACTCCCCCTATCCAGTAAAATCCATTCCTCACTACTAAAAATACATTCTATTAGATCTTTCGCTTCTTCCTTAGAATATCCTAGTCCTTTTAAATATTCTATTGGATTAAACTCCATAAGAACATTTCCTATGTCAAAAACGATATTTTTTATCATAAGTACCTCGCTATTCTATTTCTTTTAATGCCTTTAGCGCTATATAAGCTGCTCCATATACTCCAGCCTCATTAGAAAGCTCCGCCAAGAGTATCTCTGTATGTTCACTGTATGATTTCATTGCCTTATTCCTAAATGCTCTTTCTAGATCCCTAACAAAACTTTCACCTTGAGCGGATATTCCTCCCCCTATAACTACATAGCCAGGATCTAAAATATGCACGATATTTGTTATTCCCACAGCTAAGTGATTTAAAAAGTCCTTATAAACCTTTGAAGCAACACTATCTCCGGCTTTAACAAGATCCATAAGTTTTTCACCACTGATATCGCCTTTAGTGTTTATTCCGTCATTCATAAGGGCACGATTATAGTTTCTTATTAAAGCAGAGGTTGAGGAGTATCTTTCAAGGCAGCCCTTAGCACCACAGCCACAGTCTTCACCCTCCTCATTAATAATCATATGGCCAAGTTCACCGGCTCCTCCTTTAATCCCCTTATAAAGCTCACCATTTATGACTATAGCTCCACCTACGCCAGTTCCAAGGGTTAAACATACAAAGGAGTCTTTTCCTCTAGCTGCTCCCCTCCACATCTCTCCAAGGGCTGCTGCATTAACATCGTTTTCAACAAAGCAATGCAAATTAAGCTCTTCTCTCAAGTACTGTGATATTTTTGCTCCAGTATATCCTGGAAGATTTTCTGAGGCAAAGATTATTTCTCCATTTTCTGAATCTACCTGACCAGCAGTGCTAACTCCAGCTGCATCAATTTTGAAATACTTTGAAACATCATTTATTTTTTCTACCATCAATTTTGGTATTTCACTTTTACATTTTTCTCTAGGAGTAGGGAGCTTGTCCTTAAAAAGCATTTCTCCTTTTTCATTAATTACTGAATACTTAATAAAAGTACCACCAACATCAAAGCAAACTATATTCATAAAAGCTCTCCTTTAATTAATAATTTAATTTTTGAAGGTATATTTATTATTATACTACATATGACAGCTATATTGAGAAAAAGCTAAGAGATATCTCAGCCTTTCCCCTTTAAACTTATTTCTTATATTTGTCTAGCTGCACGTTAAGAGCTTTTACTGAAATCTGAACCTCTATTATCAAAAGTAGTAAAGATATCATTAAAGCTACAAGACTACCGCCAAAAGCAATCTCACCAAGGTAATTCTGATCCTTAAATATTAGAAAGGTAGATAGAGCACATAATAAGAAGCTAACGCCTCCCATAATCTGAGTGTATCTTATTATATTAATTCTAAGTTGAATGTTCTTTATCTGTTTTAATATCTCCTCTCCTGGTTCATTCTTGTATTGGCTATCAAGTTGCCTAACAAGCTGAGCTAAGGTTAAAAATCTGCTAGTGTATGCAGATATCAAGAGAGAAATTGATGTAAATAATACTGCTGGTGTAGTAAGTTCTAGTCTCAAGCTTCTTCCTCCTCTGTTTCATTTATTTACAGTATTTTTTTAGTTTATCTGGATAATTCGTTATTATCCCATCAACACCAAGGGAAATGAGCCTTTTCATGGTATCCTCATCATTAACTGTATAAGGCTGGATTATTAATCCTTCCCTATGAGCATCCCTTACAATTTCTGAAGTGATGGTATAAAAAGCTGGATGTAATGCCATAGCGCCAATATCTTTGCAATATCTTTCTGGATGATACAAGCCTTCGCCATATAGTATAGCTGTTTTAATTTCTGGAGCTATATTATTACAGTCAACTAAGGCATAATGATTAAAGCTAGAGATAATAACATTATTCTCCATATTATAATCCTTGATAAGCTGAATCAACTTGCCCTCTATTCCTGGATAAAAAACAATACCTGTTTTAATTTCATAATTCACTAATATGTTATGTTTCTTTGCTAAAGCCAATAAATCCTCTGCCTTTGGGATTGGGTGAAAAGAGTCCTTAAGACCAAAATAATTAGCTGCATTTAGATTTTTAAGCTCCTCATAGGTATAATCCTTTACCCACCCTTCCTTTCCGGTGGTTCTTTTAACTGTCTCATCATGAATAAGCACTAAAATACCATCCTTGGTCATCTGGACATCTGTCTCAATACCATCGCAACCGAGCTCTATAGCCTTCTCAAAGGCAATCATAGTATTTTCAGGATAATAACCACTTGCACCTCTATGAGCATAATTTATCGTCATACTATCACCTCGATAATTAGTCAATTATAATAGTGACATTATTATACTATAAATATAGTAATATATTCTACTTATAAGCACTTATAGCCTATATTTCTTTGAAGATATATAGGCTAAGTTAGAAATATGTATTAAATTATAAAAAAACTAAGAAAAAGTAAACTTATCCTTTAATAATATATGTTCATCAATCCATTTATAAACAAAATCCAAGATTTCTAGTATAGATCCATCTTGATTTAAATCAATAGCACTAAGATCTAAAGAATTAATTTTATCAATAAAATTCATATGTTCAACTTTATGAGATAAAAAGCTTTTATTCTTTCTCTCAAGCATATAGTTCTCTTCATATTGAAAATGATAAATTGTGTATTCCTTGAGCTCTGTTAGTATTCTTAGAATCTCATTGTATTTATCTACTCTAAGCTTATCCTTTAAAAGCTTAAAGGCTTCATTTCCGATTCTAAAAAGCTCCTTGTGCTGCTTATCGATTTCTTCTATTCTTAACTCATATTCTTCTTTCCAAATAAACATTATACCCCTCCAATTTTCTCTATAATAGCTTATTACTATTTCTACATTTTTCTATCTATTCCTTTTTTATCTTTGTATAATTAATAGATATTTTCTCCTGATGACTTCTCTCTATTCTATCTTTTATAATTATTAAATTCAGAAATTGAAATGCTGGTTTAAATAAAAAAAACACCACGCTTTAACGTGATGTTTTTTATGGTGTGCGAGACAAGTCTATAAGCCGAGTTCTGTATTTGACAATCATCTATCTAGGCCTGTTGTTACCAAACAGGCTCCAGCGACACACCCGAAGACGGGACGGGCAGCCCCATAAGTCTTCCTATTCGGTCTTGCTCCAGGTGGGGTTTACAGAGCCGCCAGATCACCCTGGCGCTGGTGAGCCCTTACCTCACCTTTCCACCCTTACCGGGCAGCAATGCTGCATTTAGGCAGAAGAATCTGCTTCCGGCGGTATATTTCTGTTGCACTATCCTTAGAGTCGCCTCCACTGGGAGTTACCCAGCACCCTGCCCTACGGAGCTCGGACTTTCCTCTCCTGACTAAAGGTCAGCAGCGATTGTCTGGCTTACTCGCAAGGTTTATAGTAACATAATTTTTTATAAAATGCAAAGAAAATATTAGAGGAATTTATAGGGATCTTTGGATTTTTTAGAAACTATAAATTCTAAATCGTTAAACTCCTTTTCTTCTTTAAATATTCTTTCTATAACTTTTAAAAATATTTTCCATTCTGATTGGAAATGTCCTATGTCAATAATTGAAAAACCTAATTCCTCATAATCACTGGCATAATGATAGGTTGAATCGCCAGTAATAACGCAATGAGCTCCCTTTTTTATAGCAAGGTCAATGTAATCCTGTCCACTACCGTTTATCACTGCTACCTTTGTAATTTTCTTTTCCAGGTCACCGGTGTATCTTAAGCCTTCTAACTGAAACTCTTCTTTTATTTTATAAATAAAATCCTTTAAGGTACATTCCTTCACTGTGCCAATTCTTCCTATTCCATGATTCTTATTAGGATAATTTAAATTTTCCTCTAATATCTCAACATCTTTAAGATCCAGCATATCCATTAATATATCATTCATTCCTCCATGAACTGAATCTAGATTTGTATGACTGGAATAGAGATTTACCCCTTCAGATATTAGTTTTATTATTTTTCTCCCCTGAAGGGTATCTGAGGTTATTTGTGAAGGTCTTCTAAAGAGTAGCGGATGATGGGTAATTATCAGTTCGGCTCCTACAGTCACTGCTTCATCTATCACTTCTAAGGTGCAGTCTAAAGCAAGGAGTACCTTAGTTATTTCTTTATCCTTATCTCCTACCATGAGCCCTACATTATCATACTCTTCCTTAAGATATTTAGGGGCAAAACCCTCCATTACTTCAATAATCCCTTTAAGCTTTACAGACATTTTATCACCTCTTTTAATTTTTCTATTTTCATCTCTACCTCATGCTTCCTTCTAATGGCAGCTTCACTATCTTCTTTTATATATTTTAAAATCTTCTCATAGGAAGATAATTTAAATTTTATATATTCATTAATTAATGGGTTACCGCTATGAAGAAGCTTAGAGCTTAATTCATAAGAAAATTCATTGTCTTTTTCCTTAGATGTTCTTTTAGAATATCTAACCTTGAATATTTCATAATACTTCCCCTCATCAAAGGTTAGCTCTTCCTTTAAAACCTCAAAATCATTCTTATATAAAAACTCTCTAAGGACCTCAGGATTCTGAGCTGGCTGCAGAATCATATATTGCAGCGGTACTACCTTCTCCATATCCTCTAATATTATATCTCTTATGAGATTACCTCCCATACCAGCAATAATTACTGCCTCTGCCTCCTTAAAGCCTAAGGTTGCTAACCCAGCTCCCCTTCTACAGCTTATTCTATCCTCTAAGCCTCTACTTATAATATTAGTCTGAGCTCTTTTAACAGGTCCAATGTTGATGTCAGAAGCAATAGCCCTTTTGGCTATTTTTTCCTCTATAACATATATAGGTATATATCCATGATCACTTCCAATATCCGCTACAGTGTTGCAATTCTCTATAAGCTTAGCAATAGCTTTTAGTCTAGTGCTTAATTCCATATTTCCACACCTCTTCTTAAAAAGATTAGCACCTTTATAAAAGGTGCTAATCTAAGTAATCCTTAAGTTTTTTACTTCTGCTTGGATGTCTTAATTTTCTAAGGGCTTTAGCTTCTATCTGTCTTATTCTTTCCCTGGTGACATTAAATTCCTTACCAACCTCTTCAAGAGTCCTTGCTCTTCCATCATCTAATCCAAATCTAAGTCGTAGAACTTTCTCCTCTCTAGGAGTTAAAGTATCAAGAACATTGATAAGCTGCTCCTTAAGCATGGTAAAGGCTGCAGCCTCTGCCGGTGCTGGTGCTTCATCATCTGGAATAAAATCTCCAAGATGACTATCCTCTTCCTCTCCTATAGGAGTCTCTAAGGATACAGGCTCTTGAGCTATCTTCATGATTTCCCTAACCTTATCTACTGGCATATCCATTTGAGCTGCCACTTCATCAGGTAAAGGCTCTCTCCCAAGCTCCTGTAGAAGCTGTCTGGAAACTCTGATAAGTTTATTTATAGTTTCTACCATGTGAACAGGTATTCTTATGGTTCTTGCTTGATCGGCAATTGCCCTTGTTATAGCCTGCCTTATCCACCAAGTAGCATAGGTGCTGAATTTGAAGCCTTTTCTATAATCAAATTTTTCAACAGCCTTTATAAGACCCAAATTTCCTTCTTGTATTAAGTCTAGAAATTGCATTCCTCTTCCTACATATCTTTTTGCTATACTTACTACAAGTCTAAGGTTTGCCTCTGCCAACTTCTTTTTAGCTATCTGGTCACCATTTTCTATTCTTAAAGCTAAGTCTATTTCTTCCTCGGAGGATAAAAGAGGTACCTTTCCTATTTCCTTTAAGTACATTCTAACGGGATCATCAATGGCTATACCTTCAGGTACAGATAAATCTAAATCTTCCTCAGCTTCTTCACTTTCAGCAATATCACCCAAAACATCTATTCCCATAGATTCTAAAACTTCATATATTTTCTCTATCTGTTCCGGATTTAAATCTATTTCCTCTAACTCATCCATAATCTCCTTATAGGTTAGAGTTCCGGATTTTTTTCCTTTTTCAATGAGCTTTTTAACTATGTTCATTTTTGAACTTTTATCTTTAATATTCTTATCCTTAGCCTTTTCTTTGGAAATTTTATCCTTTGAAATCTTCTCTTCTTTTTTATCCTTCACGTTCATACCTCCTTCCGCCATTAACTATTAACCCCTCTCCAACCTATTGAGTTCATCCTCAATGTTCTTTAGTTCCTTCACAAGATTTAATGATTCATCAAATAACCCTTTAATTTCCTTCTCTTTTAGTTTGTGCATAATTCGCTTCTTATTCTCCTCTAACGTATGTTTTTTAATTTGATAGATGTAATCATTCAATAGCTTTCTGTAGTCAATAGTTTCTTCAAGTGTCATATCTTGAATCAAGATATATTCCTTTATGGTATTAACATCTTTACACTGACTTTCAATATATTTATAAATGTTTACCTCTTTTTTCTTTGCCTCTATTATCAGGTCATAAATTCTTTTATGTTCTTCTAATATGAAACCGGTGCTTTCAATATTCTCTACAATAATGGGAAAATATTCATCTATATTTGCCATAATTTTTAAAAGTGCTCTCTCTGCCTTTAAGTATGCAGGCTCTATATATAATTTTTGTCCATTATCTTCCATATTATTCAAAGCCCTTTCCTCTATGCCCTTAGGAGAAAGTTTTTTCCCAAGTAAATCATAAAGTGCTTGCTCTCTAATTCCCGTTTCTTCAGATATTAATTTTATATAAACATCCTTTTCTACGGGATCAAGCTCTGCAAGTATTTCCGTTACCCTTTCCCCATATTTAATCATCATAGAGCTATTAGAGAAATTTATGCCCTCTTTAGCCTTATTCAAGCGATAATCAATAAGGGGTAATGCCTTTTTTATAAGCTCTTGAAAGGCTTCCTTCCCCTTAAATCTAATAAATTCATCAGGATCCTTTCCTTCCGGAACTGTAAGTACTCTAACATCTAAACCTGTCTTTCTTAACACCTCTAATCCTCTAAGGGTAGCCATTTGCCCAGCTACATCTGCATCATAGGATATTATTACCTTATCAGCAAATCTTTTAATTAATTTTGCTTGGTCTAGAGTAAGTGCTGTACCTAAGGATGCCACTGCATTATTAATTCCATATTGGTGAAGGGATATACAATCCATGTAGCCTTCCACTACTATTAAAGTTTTTTCATCCTTTAGATTTTTAATAGCAAAATTTAAGGCATAAAGCTGCGTACCTTTAGTAAAAATTGGTCCCTCTGGTGAGTTTAAGTACTTTGGCTTAGAATCATCTAAAACTCTTCCTCCAAAACCAATGACCTTTCCTCTATAATCAAAAACAGGAAACATTACTCTATTTCTAAATCTATCATAATAATTTCCCTTTTCGCTCTTTATTATTAGGCCATTTTCTAAAAGCTGCTCTTCCTTATAACCTTTTTTCTTAAGAAAATTCAATGTGCTCCGCCAACTATCTAAGGAATATCCTAATCCAAATTTTTTTATAGTACTTTCCTTTAAGCCTCGAGATAAAAAATATTCCTTTGCCTTTTTATTAGCCATTAAATTATTAAAATAAAACCTAGCTGAATCAACATTTAAATTATATAAAAGCTCCCTTTTATCATAACCGCTGTTTTTATTGATATTGAAATCAATATTAGCTCTCTTTGCTAAGAGTTCCACTGCTTCAACAAAATTAAGGCTTTTAGTTTTCATAACATAGGTTATTACATTACCTGCTTCCCCACAACCAAAGCATTTATAAATTTGTTTATCAGGTGAAACACTAAAGGAAGGAGATTTTTCGTTATGAAAAGGACAAAGGCCTGAATAGTTTCTGCCGGCTCTCTTAAGCCTTACATTTTCGGAGATAACATCAACAATATCATTTTCTTCCTTAATCTGCTGGATTAACTCCTCTGATATAGCCAATAATTTCCCCACCTATCTAATAAAAATACCAGATTATATTTCAACAAGGTTTATTATATTCGACATAAATCAATATAATCCTTCTTTTTTGTTTTACTAAAATAACAATTCTACCTTTGCCATATTATATATTCTGTATTAAATATGAATTTCCTTCTTAATTTTTTTATTTAATTTTATTACGGTGATAGTTTACCCATGGCCATTAGAAAATTATTCCTTGTAACTAGTATAAATAAAATTTAGGAACAAACAATTTATTAAAAAGAAGCATACAATAATCATCACTCATTCCAGCAATATAATCTGTCACCCCTCTATGTATTCCTTCCTTTTCTACTATTTCTTTATAAAGCCTTGGCATTTCTTCTGGGTTCTTATAATAATAGTTCAATACCTCTTTTAATATGAATTTTGCCTTATCTCTTTCCTCTCTTAAATAAGCTCCATTATATATTCTTTGGAACATAAAGTTCCTTAGACTAATCATAGCTTTATCCACCTGAGGGCTTAAGCTAACAAGAAGCTCTCCTCTTTCTAAATTACTTATTGTATTTTTTACAATATCCTCTACTAAGGTTCCTATTCTTTCACCATGACCTTTTCCTAGTATTTGGAGGGTTTCCTCAGGTAAATCCTCTATCTTTAAAAGCCCCGCTCTTATAGAATCGTCTATATCATGGTTGACATAAGCAATTTTATCACTATACTTTACAATCTGGCCTTCTAAGGTCATAGATTTTTGAGAAAGCTTTGAAAAGCCAGTATGATGGAGTATTCCATCTATTACCTCTTTAGTAAGGTTTAATCCTCTGCCATCCTTTTCTAAAATTTTTACCACTCTAACACTTTGCTCATGGTGCCTAAATCCACCAGGTAAAAAATTATTTAAAACCTCTTCTCCATTGTGAGCAAAGGGTACATGGCCTAAATCATGAGCTAGGGTAATAGCCTCTACTAAAGTTTCGTTAAGCCCTATGGCTCTTGCAATTGTTCTTGCTATCTGTGAAACTTCTAAGGTGTGTGTAAGCCTTGTTCTAAAGTGATCTCCGGAAGTTTTAATATATACCTGAGTTTTGTGCTTAAGTCTTCTAAAGGCTTTCGAATGTATAACCCTGTCTCTATCTACCATGTAAATAGTTCTTATATTATCTAAAGGCTCTTCAACATCTCTCCCTAAGGAATTTATTGATAAAGCAGCTTCTTTTATCAATGTCAACTCTTCAATTTTCTCTATTTTTTCCCTAATATTCATAAATAACACCTCTATTTATTTATTTCTACAAATCCCCTTCAAATCCTTCATTTTAATATATAATTAATAATTACCATATTTTATTAATTATATGTATAATATCTTATTTTAATTAATATATTCTTATAGTAGATTAATTTGGAAGGAGTTATATTATGACAGAATATGCAAGCAGCAAAGGAAAAGGCTTTCTCTCAGAGGAAATACTTAAAAGTGAAATATTAAAGTACTATGGACTGGAGAAGGGCTACATAACTCAAATAAAATTTAAGGATACAGAGAAGCAAAGAGCTGTATATAAGATAGAGTCTAAGGATGAGCTTTACTGCTTAAAAAAGGTTTACTACAGCACCCCAGATTTAAGGTTTATTTATTCCGCATTAGAATGGTTTTATAGAAATAATATCAAAGTTCCAAGGTTACTTTCCACAAAAGAAGGTGGAAGATATGTAGAGTATAAAGATATGCTCTTTATACTAACCCCTTGGATTGAAGGTGAAAAATGCTCTTATGATAATATAGAGCATATTATGGAGGCATCCTATAATCTTGCAAGGATGCATAAGGTAGGCTTAAACTTTACTCCAATAATCGGTAGCAGTAATCGATGCCAGATGGATAGTTTGCATTCCTCTATAGAAAAGCATTATGAAAGCATATTACATTGCTCTAATCAAGCCTTTAACCTAAGAGATAAATTCTCCAAAGTCTTTTTAGATCACTACGAAACCAACATAACCATGGCTTCTATAGCCCTTGATGTAGCCTCAACAATCAATACTGATAACCTTACAATCTCCCTCTGTCATTTGGATTATGTTAATAAGAATATGCTCTTCGATACCTCAGGTAAGCTATGGGTAATTGATTTTGATAAATGCTCTAAAGATTATTGTGCTCATGATATCAGCTATTTTTTAAGAAGGCTTTTAAAAAGAAACAATACCCGCTGGGATATTGCTGTAGCCTTAGATTCATTAAATGCCTACAGTAGTATTCATCCTTTAACGGTAGATGATATGAAATTCATTTTTGTCTACTTAAGTTTCCCTCAGAAATATTGGAAAATATCAAGAGATTACTATAACAATATAAAGAAATGCAATAAAGCTGCTTTTTTAAGCCTTCTTAATAAAGCAGTTGAAGGGGATGTATATCAGTTAACCTTCTTACAAGAGTTTAAAAAAGTTTTATCTCAAAGGTATAAAATCCAACTAAATTATTAAAAAGCCCCGCAGTATGCGGGGCTTTAAATTATCTCTTATTTTTAACCTGTGCCTGAGCTGCAGCAAGTCTTGCTGTAGGAACTCTGAAAGGTGAACAGGACACATAATGAAGTCCAGTATTATGGAAGAATTCAACGGAAGCTGGGTCACCACCGTGCTCTCCACATACACCAAGCTTAATATTGGGTCTTGCTTCTTTACCCTTTTCAACAGCCATCTTAACCAACTGTCCAACACCTGATTGATCAAGCTTAGCAAATGGATCCTGCTCATAAATCTTCTTTTCATAGTAATCTGCTAGGAACTTACCAGCATCATCTCTTGAGAATCCAAAAGTCATCTGAGTAAGGTCATTTGTTCCAAAGGAGAAGAATTCAGCTTCCTTAGCTATTTCATCAGCCATTAAAGCTGCTCTTGGTATCTCAATCATTGTACCAACGGAATATTCAAGAGAAACTCCTTTTTCCTCCATAACCTTCTTAGCAGTTGCTACTACAACATCCTTAACATACTTAAGCTCTTTGATTTCTCCTACAAGAGGTATCATTATTTCTGGAACTATGTTGAAGCCCTTATTTTGCTTAACCTCTATAGCAGCCTCAATTACAGCTCTTGTCTGCATTTCAGCAATTTCAGGATAGGAAACAGCAAGCCTACAGCCTCTATGTCCCATCATAGGATTAAACTCATGAAGTGATTCTACTGTTGCCTTTAATTCTTCAAAGCTTAAGCCCATTTCCTTAGCTAAAACTTCTATTTCTTCATCTACATGAGGTAAGAACTCATGAAGTGGTGGATCTAAAAATCTTATGGTAACAGGTCTTTCTTCCATAGTTTCATAGATTCCAATGAAGTCTTGTCTTTGCATAGGAAGTATCTTATCTAAAGCCTTTCTTCTCTGCTCTTCATTCTTAGAAACTATCATTTCTCTAACTGCTGCTATTCTATCTTCAGCAAAGAACATATGCTCTGTTCTACATAATCCAATACCCTCAGCTCCGAATTCAACAGCTTGCTTAGCATCTCTTGGGGAATCAGCATTGGTTCTAACCTTAAGCACTCTAATTTCATCAGCCCAGCTCATAAATGTTCCAAAATGACCGGATATCTCTGGAGCTACTGTCTTTACAGCTTCTCCATATACATTTCCTGTACTTCCATCTAAGGATAGATAATCCTCTGAAGAGTATGTCTTGCCATTAACTGTTACTGTCTTCTTTTCTTCATCAACCTTTAATTCTCCGCAGCCAGCAACGCAGCAAGTTCCCATTCCTCTAGCAACAACTGCAGCATGGGATGTCATACCACCTCTAACAGTAAGGATACCTTCAGCAGCTACCATTCCTTCAATATCCTCTGGAGATGTTTCAAGTCTTACAAGTACAACCTTTTCACCAGCTTCTGCTCTCTTCTTTGCTTCTTCTGCTGTAAAAGCAATTTTACCGCAGGCAGCTCCTGGAGATGCAGGTAATCCTTTAGCAATTGGAGTAGCAAGCTTTACTGCTACCTGATCAAAGGCTGGATGTAATAATGTATCTAATTGCTTAGGATCAACCTTTAATATAGCTTCTTCTTTAGTGTTTAACTTTTCTTCAACTAAATCAACAGCTATTTTTAAAGCAGCCTGAGCAGTTCTCTTACCATTTCTTGTTTGTAGGAAGTATAATTTACCATCTTCTATAGTAAACTCCATGTCCTGCATATCTCTATAATGATTTTCAAGAGTCTTTACTATATCAATAAATTGATTATAGATTTCAGGCATTTGCTCCTTTAAATGATCGATTGTCTGAGGAGTTCTGATACCAGCAACAACGTCTTCCCCTTGAGCATTCATTAAATACTCACCATAAACCTTGTTTTCACCTGTTGCAGGGTTTCTTGAGAAAGCAACTCCAGTACCAGAGGTTTCACCTTTGTTACCGAAAACCATTTCTTGAACGTTTACTGCAGTTCCCCAGCTTGAAGGTATATCGTTTAATCTTCTATATACGTTTGCTCTAGGGTTGTCCCATGATCTAAATACAGCAGTAACTGCTTCTATAAGCTGAGTTTTAGGATCACTTGGGAATTCCTCACCTTTTTCATTTTTATAAAGAACTTTAAATTGTCCAACTAATTTTTTAAGATCGTCAGCATCTAAATCAGTATCTAGATGAACTCCCTTTTCTTCCTTCATTTTGTCCATAAGATTCTCAAATAATCTCTTTTCAACGTCCATAACAACGTCTGCGAACATTTGAATAAATCTTCTATATGAATCATAAGCAAATCTTGGATTACCAGTTAAATTAGCCATTGCTTCAACAGTTTCATCGTTGAGGCCAAGGTTTAATATGGTGTCCATCATTCCAGGCATTGAAGCTCTTGCTCCAGATCTTACTGAAACCAATAAAGGATTTTCTATGTTTCCAAATTCCTTACCGGTAATTTTTTCTAGCTCGCTCATCTTTTCTTCTATCTGAGCTATAACTTCTGCTGCGATAACCTTTCCATCGTCATAATACTTATTGCAGGCTTCTGTAGTTACAGTAAAGCCCTGTGGAACAGGAATACCTAGTGTGGTCATTTCTGCAAGGTTTGCACCTTTACCGCCAAGCAGATTTTTCATGGATGCGTTACCTTCACTAAAAAGGTAAACAAATTTTGTGTTATCCATTGACAACTCCTCCATTCGTAGTATGTTTTTTATGTATACTTTCAGGGACTAAATAATAAGCCCCTGTTAGCTAGCTATTTGATTTCACATAGCTTTATAAAAAGCTTTGTGATGTTTGTCTTAGAAACGTTTCCTACTATCTTAAGCTGTTCTCTGCCTTGGTATTCTTGCTTTTCTACCACAGGAACACTATCTATTTCGTGTTCTATAATTTTTTTAGCCACCTCATAGATGTTATCCTCAGGGGAAGCGGTTATAATATTAGGCATTCTAGTCATTATTACACTTATTGGAACCTTGTGAATATCAGTTCCACCCATAGTAATCTTAAGAAAGTCTTTTCTGGAAACCTTTCCGATGAGAAATCCATTATTGACTACTGTAAGGCTTCCTACATCATAGAGAAACAAGTTTATTATGGCGTCATATACCATAGTATTTTCTTCTACTGACACAGGCTTAGACATAATACTCTTAGCCCTAGTATTCATGATATAATCATAAACTAGACCGCCATAGGGTTTATTTGTATATATATATCCTACCTTAGGTCTAGCTTCTAAAATACCGGTCATGGTTAATATGGCTAAATCCGGTCTTAAGGCAGCTCTAGTTACGCCAAGCCTAGAAGCTAGTGCTTCACTGGTAATGGGCTGAGTTTCTTTAACTATCTGTATGATTTTTTCCTGCCTAGAACTTAAATTCAATATTACCACACCTTTCCCGATACTCAAAAGGATTATTTCATTTGAAATTTTTAAAAAGTTTCTACGGTTCCGACATATCTATTATATCATTTTATTTAATAATTTAAAGAGAAAAATTGCTAATTTTTAAAACTCCTCTCAATTACGTATAGAAAAGTTAATCAAAAAAAAATTAGCAATGTAAAACTACACAAAGGAAAGGCTTATTCTCCCTTGTTTTCATCCTCTTCATTAAATTTTACTGTGTAACTGTACATAGGTTCCTCTTCACTGGAATTTCCTTCTCTTGTAAAGCCATCCTTAAAATTATCCTTCATTCCCGAAAACTTGCTTTTCATGTCCTCGCAAGCCTCGGACATCTTTCCTTTAACCCCTTCCATAGAATTCTTTATAACTGTATTGATAACTTCTACTGAGCCATCCTCCTTAGTTATCTCAATGGTTAAACTAAAGGCTAAAGTAGAAATAAGAGCTACTGCGATAATTGGTGGCCATATAATAGCAATCGCCCCCGCAGCAATTCCTGCATTCACAGGTACATCCACCAGTATTCTGTTATCTCTCTTAACTACAATCCTGGAAACATTGCCCTTCTCAATAAGCTTATTAAGCTGCACTTTAAGATCCTCTAATGTAGTATAAGCTTCTTCTTTGAACTTTTTACTACTATATTCCTTTGAATCCTGACTTTCAAGATAAATAATAGCCTCTAAGACATCCCCTTGGGCAATTATTAATGCTTCCTTTGCTGCGGCATAAGTAACTCCTGTCCTTGCTATAACAGCATCTACCTTTTCTAAAGTTATTTCACTCATATTATCACTCCTTTGTCATATTAAAAGTCTTTAATAAATCAAGGCTTTTTGGCCTTCTTGAATAGCTTGATGAAATAATATAAGATAGGAGACTACCTATCTCACTTTTGACTTCGCTACTAATGTTAAGTCTGTAAATTCTATCTAGCGAGGTATTCATTAAAAATTTAAGAGTATTGTATGCTGGTTTACTTATATCTACTGAGTTACCCTTTGGGCACTCATTACACACCCCACCGAAATAATTGAGATTTATGTAATTAGAAACTCCTATAGCTTTTTTACAGCTGATACACTGTGATAAATT
This sequence comes from Bacillota bacterium, assembly GCA_023451395.1. GTDB lineage: Bacteria > Bacillota > Clostridia > Clostridiales > Clostridiaceae > JAEXZL01. The sequence goes on from JAEXZL010000036.1 coordinate 15,532, forward strand.
AAGTCCATAGCCTGTATGACTTAGCAGCTTTAATTCAAAGGCTCTAATGAGAAGCTCATCATCTAGAGCACCGGTATCTAAAAGGTATAAGGCTGTAACAAAATCTTTAAATAAGGCTTCATTTACCTCCCCTTCAGGCATAGAGATATCAATTAGTTCGCAAAGGTAAGAGCCATAAGTTAACTTTTCAAAATCCTTTAAAAGTCCCTGAAAGGAATTTATTATTCTTCCTTCTGAAAGATTATGTAGATTTTTTCCTTTAAAAATCATGTATTGACCAAAGGAAAAAGTCATAGACAAAGCCATAAGCTTATTTTTACTTTTTTTTGCACCTTTAGCTATAGCTGTGATTTTACCCAGTCTTTCTGTAAATATCCAGAGAAGTTTATCATTTTCTTTATAGTCTTGAGTCTTAATTATCACTCCATGACTTTCAATAGGTGGCAGAAAATCATCTCCTCAAAAATTACTTATTCTTTTTATAACCAAATTCCTTCAAAAATAGAGGATTATCTCTCCAATCCTTCCTTACTTTAACAAATATCTTTAAATTAACTTTAGCATCTAAAAACTTTTCTATATCCATTCTTGCATATTGTCCAATTTTTTTAAGGGTCTGACCATTTTTACCAATAATTATAGCTTTGTGTGAATCCTTCTCACAGATTAGGTCTGCCTCAATATGATAAAATCCATTCTGCTTTTCCTTCATTTCAATAATATCAATGGCAATTCCGTGTGGAACCTCTTCATTTAAAAGCCTTAAAGCTTTCTCTCTGATGGTCTCAGCTACTATGAACTTTTCCTGAACATCTGCAGTGATATCTTCTGGATAATATTTGGGCCCCTGAGGTAAAACTTGAAGCATTAGCTTCAATAGAGTATCAACATTTTTACCTTTAAGAGCTGAAATAGGTATTATTTCTTTAAACTCCATGAAGGCTCCATAGTTTTCTAAGGTTTTTGCTACTTTTTCCTGAGTGTTTTCATCCACCTTATTAACCACTAGGAAAACTGGAACCTTTTTGCTCTTTAGATCTTCAAGTATCATAGCATCCCCTTTGCCTATATCACCTTCAGGAGTAGTAAGAAACAATACTAAATCTACCTCCTTAGCTGCATCCTTAGCAGAATTCACCATATATTCTCCTAGCTTATGTCTGGGCTTGTGTATTCCTGGAGTATCAACAAAAACTATCTGATAATCATCGTCGTTAAGTATAATATTCATATTATTTCTAGTAGTTTGGGGCTTGCTGGAAACAATAGATAGCTTTTCCCCCATTAGTTGATTAAGCAGTGTAGATTTACCTACATTAGGTCTGCCTACTATGGTAACAAATCCTGATTTAAACATACTTCCTCCTTAAAGCTTCAGGTCTTTTTTTGTAAAAGAACCTGGCAATATTTCATCTAGTGTAGTTTCTATATAATCATTCTTATTTTTTACTATTATTATAGGTATATCACCCTTATCTGCAAATTCTACAATAACCTGTCTGCATATTCCACAAGGATAAGTATAGCTGTTAGGATCTCCTGTTACTGCAACAGCCTTTATGGTTTTATATCCTTCGGATACAGCTTTAAATATAGCAGTTCTTTCAGCACAATTAGTAGCTCCTAAGGAGGCATTTTCTATATTGCAACCGGTATAAACCTTCCCATCCTCCATTAAAATAGCGGCTCCAACCTTAAAATTCGAATAAGGTACATATGCACCTTCTCTTGCTTCTAAAGCACCCTCAATCAACTCATTAATATTCATTAATGTATCCTCCTTTTTGTCATCATTAATAATAGTTTTTTCTAAATCAACTAAATACCTGAAATACCAGCAGCGTTATTGCTGTTCCAAATATAGCACCTAAAACTACTTCTAAAACTGAATGTACCTCAGAATCCACTCTACTTTGAGCTACAATAATTGCCAGCATATATGCTAGAACAATAGAAATAGATTCTTGGGTAATCAATGCTATAGTTGTGGCAATTGAAAAGGATATGGCACTATGGCCACTAGGAAGTCCCCCTTTTAATGGCGTTCCTTCTCCGTATATAGCCTTAACTATAATTGTTGCAATAGAGACAATCACTAAAACTATAAAAATCATATATGGTTCAGACTGCTTAACTTTTTCCATCACTGTAAAGGTAATGGAGCTTAGTTTATCCCAAAAAATTATGTAGCCTATAAGTACTGCATTTATGGCGGTAACCAGCACTGCTCCTGCTGCAGTATTTTTTGCAACCTTAGCTAAGGGATGGTAATAATTGGTTGTTACATCAATAGCACTTTCAATAGCTGTATTTATAAGCTCTGCAGCAATGACCATGGTGATAGTAATTGTTATAATCATAATCTCTATCTTGCTTATATCATAAATAAAGCAACCAGTCAAAACAAGCAGTGTAACTATCAAATGTATCCTCATATTTCTCTGTGTTCTTACAGAATAAAGAATACCTTCTATAGCAAAATTAAAACTATCAATTAGCTTTCTTACATTCATTAAAGCATCACTCTCCTGCACTTAGCTCCTGGTAAGATTAAAGATTTCAAGTATAGACTCTTCTCTTTCTCTCATGATTGTCTTTTCCTCTTCCTCCATATGATCATAACCTAGGAGATGAAGCACCGAGTGTACTGTGAGATAGCATGATTCTCTCAAAAAGGAATGGTTATAATCATCACACTGTTCCTTTGCTTTTTCTAAAGATAACACTATATCTCCAAGTACAAGCTCATCACCATTTAAATCTTCAGCAGCAAAAGAATGGTTTTTGTAAACATCCTTAAAAACTTTTCCTTTAGGATAATCTAACATCGGAAAGGAAAGTACATCCGTCTCTTTATCAATTCCTCTGTTTTCTAAGTTAATCTCTCTAATTGCCTCATAATCCACGATAAGAATGCTTACCTCATAAGGAACCAATACAGATTCTTCCTTAAGGGTTCTCTGCACCACCTCTTCTAGTGTTTTAAATAGCTCCAAAGAGGTAGCTATTTTATTTTGTCTATCATCTATATAAATCATACAACCTCTCCTTATTTATTCTTTTAAAGATGGGTATTCTATTCTTGAATGATACATACTATTAAGGGTTTTCAAGAATGATTTTTTTATTTTATCAATATCTTTTAAAGTTAACTCACAATTATCTAACTGCCCAGTATGAAGCTTATCCTTAATTATATTATTAACCATTTCTTCTATTTTACCCTTTGTAGGTTCAGGAATTGATCTCACTGCTGCCTCAACACTATCTGCAAGCATTATTATCGCACTTTCCTTTGAGGAGGGAAGTGGGCCTGGGTATCTAAAATCCTCCTCCTTAACTTCTTCAGGCTTTTCCGAATTATTTTTCATAGTTATATAAAAGTATTTCACTAAGGTTGTGCCATGATGCTGCATTATTACATCCTGGATTACCTTTGGAAGATTGTACTCTTTTGCCAGCTCAAGTCCATCCTTTACATGAGAAATAATAATTAAAGTGCTTAAATTTGGAGAAATTTTATCATGAGGATTATCTCTACCTGTCTGATTTTCTTTAAAGAAGTAAGGTCTTTTTATTTTTCCTGCATCATGATAATAAGATGCAATTCTCGCAAGAACAGGATTTCCACCCACTTCCTCAGCAGCCATCTCAGCAAGATTCCCCACCTGAATGGAATGATTGTAAGTTCCTGGAGCTTCAATGAGTATTTTCTTTAAAAGTGGATGATTAGGATTGGATAGTTCTAAAAGCTTCACAATTGTTACCACATCAAAGGCAGATTCAAAAAACGGTAAGAATCCTATGGTAAGAATTCCAGCAAATAAATTTCCTACAAAGGTGAAGGCTGATTTCTTTAATATTCCTGTAATGTCATTGGAAACTAACATTCCAATGGACATCACAATTATTGCACTAATGATTCCTATATACAAACCGCTCTTCATTATAT
>JAEXZL010000136.1 GCA_023451395.1 Bacillota bacterium
CTTGATGGGGATTATAGTTCAGATTGGTTCTATATTCCTACTTGAAATCCAGCCTGAATTACTTGGAAGTGGATTGATGTTCTCTGGTCCTGATATGGTATTACTTCTTCCTCTATTTATTATATTTAAAGTAATTGGGGCGGCTTTAGGTATAGCAAATTAAAAGTATATAAAAGGAGTGACAGGATTGTTTAATAAAATAAATACTCTTTTGGGTGCTGTTGAGGTTTCTAGATTAGGAATGATATATCCTCATGAGCATATATTAACTAATCCACCAGAATCAAGAATGAAGATAGATCCTGATTACAAACTAGATAGCGAAGAAAAAATAATTGAGGAATTAAACTTATTTCATAAAGCAGGAGGCAATACTATTATCGATTGCACAGCTCTGGATTATGGCCGAGACGCTAAAAGAATGATTTCCGTTGCAAAGCAGGTGCCTGTACATATTTTAGCATTAACAGGCTTTAACCGTGGTGATTATGAGCCTTGGGTGAAGAACAAAAATGCTGAAGAGCTTAGCGAAATGATGATTAATGATATTACCGTTGGAATGGATGGAACTGAGGCAAAAGCAGCATTGATTAAAATTGGCACAAATTATAATAATATCTTACCTATTGAAAGAGAGATTATTAAGGCTGCTGGTATTGCTTATGAGAAAACAGGTATACCAGTTATTACCCATACTACATTAGGTACTATGGGCATTGAACAAGTAGAGTTACTAGAAAAGGAAAAGGTCAATCCAAACCATATTGCCCTTAGTCACCTTGATCAAAATTTAGATTTTTATTATTTGAATGAAATTGCATCCCGTGGAGCATATATTATATTCGATGGACCTTCTAAAATAAAGTATGCACCGGATAGTCTTCGTATTGATATGCTGAAAGCTCTATGTGATGCAGGTCACGAAGATCGTATCCTCATATCAGGAGATATGGGACGAAAATCATATTTAACTGCATATGGCGGCGGTCCAGGTTTTGGTTTTCTATTGGAAAAATTCATTCCCCGTCTATTGAAGCAAGGTTTTGATGATAAATTGATAGACAAATTTTTTAAGATTAATCCAGTGAGATATTTAAGTGCTAAATAGCCTTAGTAAGGCTATTTATACGAATAGTATATTAATTTGTAAATACATCTTAAGTCATGAGCTTAAGATGTATTTTTTTAATAATATCCACTATGTAAAAATATGGAAAGGTTATATAATTTAAATATAAGATTATAATCTAAGAGTTAATAAAAGAAGTTTTTTATGAATTACTAGATAAGTTAGGAGCTGATGAAAATGGAAAAGTTTAAGCTGGTTTCGCCTGCATTAAAACATAAAGAGCAGGCAATAGAATATATAAAGGAACACCATAAATATAATTCTACTATAAATGGTGTTGGTGGATTAAATGGATATTTAGATGATTATCATGGCTGGCTTCAAAAATTAGAAGATGATAGAAATAGAATTGCTGATGAGGAAAGTGTTCCTTCTGAAACATTTTTTCTTATTCGAGAAAATGATGAAAAAATAATTGGGATGATTAATATAAGATTAGAGCTAAATGAGGAATTAAGAAAATCCGCTGGAAATATTGGCTTTAGTATAAGACCCACGGAGAGACAAAAAGGATATAATAAAATTAATTTGTATTTAGGATTGTTAGAATGTCAAAAGCATAATTTGGACAGGGTTATGTTAGATTGTGATAAAGATAATCTTGGATCTGCAAAAACAATGCAGGCATTATGTGGAGAATTAGAAAGAGAGTATTATGACCATATAAAATACCATTGTATTGTACAAGTATATTGGATTGATGTTAATAATTCTATTGAGTTAAAGAAAGAGCAATTCCAGGAATATTTAGCATGAAGTAATATAAAACCCTATGAAACAATTCAAATCAACGGAGAAATAATTATTGACACCAAAGGATTAACAAAATCTGAAATTTTGAAACTTGAACCATTTATAATAGATATAAAAGTTTCAACAGAAGAAACTGTAAGTCTTAAAAAGTAGTTTCAAAGGCTATTTATGTTGAACTATCTTTATATGTAAATTAAGGGAACTTTAACAAGTTCCCTTAATTTATAGAATAAAATCAACACTGCTCTTAAACAAAGGCTAAATTTTAAATTACAAAGTAGTATATATTCCAAAAATAATATCAATAATAAGTGAAAGTGTAGATCTAGGGGTTATATCATAGCCCAATAGATTTATTTTTTTTGAGTATGTGTTTATGGGAATTGTAACTAGCTTTGATAAAGGAGAATCAGGATTGTTTATTATCGCTGAAGTGTTGAAATTTCTATACCTCAATTTTTCTGCAATGCTCACCAAGGTTTTAGTTTCGCCACTATTTGATATAAAAATTATTAAATCATCTTTATCAGCAGTTTTGTCCAATAGATCAATAATATGAGATTCATAAATATAAAAGCTGCTTTTATTAGACTGCATTAATAGCTTGGAAAAATATTCTCCCATGGGCTTGGACAAGCCAACCGATACTATTATTGTTTTTTTAGACTTTTTTATAAGCTTAGAAAGTTTTTTTATATTATCTATATTTAAGTTGTTTAAGCTTTCACTTATGGAAGTGTTTAAATTATGTATAAAATCTTCGTTGTTTATAGTGTTATTTTCCTTATCTAAATTCCTTAGTATATATTTAAGCTCTGAAAATGCTGATAAACCAAGTTTATTGCACATCCTAACTATTGTAGTAGTACTTACGTTATTTTCTTCTGCCATAGCAGTGAGGGAGAGATTTTTTGCTTTTTCTAAATTTGAATCTATATAGTAGAAAATATGCTTTTCTGCATGACTTAGTTTATGTAAGTTATCAGAAAATCGATTAATTAAGTTACTAATTTTTATCACCAACCTAGCTGTATTATTTAATTATTGTAGATTATTAAGTATATTTTGCTCTATTTTTAATTCACTTTAGTATATCATAAAAAAGTACAATTATACTTAACATGTATAAGAAATCCTAAAATAAATGTAATATAATGATGAATGTAAAGAACAGCACAAAGCTGTGTAAATGTTTTAGGGAGGCATAAAGATGGATTTAAAAACTATGACTAATCAAAATCTAATTGTTTTAGATCTTGATGCAAATAAAAAAGAAGATGTCATAAAAGCATTAATTGAGAAGCTTTATAAAGAAGGCTTCCTAGAATCCAAAGAGGATTTCTTTAAGGCTGTTATGGAGAGAGAAGCTCATTCTCCAACTGGATTAGAAAGAGGATTAGCAATACCTCATGGAAAATCTGCCACTGTTAAGAAGGCTGCTTTTGCAGTAGCTCGTTTAAAGAACAAAATATCAAATTGGGAAAGTGTTACTGAGGGAAATAATGTTGATTTAGTTTTCCTTTTAGCAATACCAAAGAGCGAAGAGGGATCAACTCACTTAAAATTATTATCTGAGCTTTCAACAGCTTTAATGCATGAAGAGTTCTCAGCTGGATTAAGAAGTGCAAAAAATACTAAGGATTTTATAAATTCCTTTGATTATAAAAAAGAAAAAGCTGAAGAAGTAAAATATAACAAAACTGTACTTGCAATAACTGCATGTGCTGCAGGAATAGCTCATACATACATGTCTGCAGAAGCTTTAGAAATGGCTGGTAAAGAGCTTGGAATTAGAGTTCTTACTGAAAAGCAAGGAGCTAATGGAGTTGAAGATAAGCATACAGCTAAGGATATAAAAGAAGCTGATGGAGTAATATTTGCTTGTGACATAGCTGTAAAAGGAATAGAAAGATATAATGGAATGAACTTTGTTAAAGTTAAGGTTGCTGAACCATTAAAGGATGCTAAGGCTCTTCTTAAGAGAGTATTAGAAAATCCAGATGGTAAGGTTAAGGCTGATGAAGCAGAAGTTGCTAAGAGTTCTAAAGAAGAAAAGCGCGGAATTTTATCAGAAATGATGGAAGCTACTATGACAGGTATTTCATATATGATTCCTGTAATAGTTGCAGCTGGATTGATGATGGGAATAGCAAAGCTTACAGCTATGGGTCTTGGATTAGTTGATAATATGGGAGCAATGGCTGAAAGTGCTAATCAATTCCATGTGTTAATTGCATATTTAGACAAGTTTGGTGGCTTAGTATTTAAGTTTATATATCCTGTTTTCTCCGCTTATGTTGCTTACTCAATTGCAGATAGACCAGGTTTAGTACCAGGATTTATAGGTGGTGCTTTTGCAGCTGGTATGCATCATACATTCTGGGGAGTTAAAGGTGGAATTCCATCAGGCTTCTTAGGAGCATTAGTTTTAGGTTTAGTTGCAGGTTATTTAGCTAAATTCTTAAATAACAAAATTAAGTTACATAAGCACCTTGCTGCAATGAAACCAATGTTCTTGTTACCAGGAATAACAGCTTTAGCAATATTTATATTAAACTTCTATGTTGTAGATCCAGTTTTTGGTGGCTTAAACGCATGGTTATCAAACTTTATAGCATCCTTTGGTACTGGAAGTACTTTTGCATTAACAGCAATAATAGCAGCATGTACAGCATTTGACTTAGGTGGACCTGTAAATAAGGCTGCAGGAGCAATTGCTATGGGATTAGCTGCAGATGGTATATTTCCATTAACAGGAAGAGTTTTATCAATAATCATTCCTCCAATAGGTTTAGGTCTAGCTACAGTTTTAGATAAATATATAGTTAAGAGAAGAGTATTTGACGATAACTTAAGAGTTGTAGGTAATACTTCAATATTACTAGGACTTATTGCAGTAAGTGAAGGTGCTATACCATTTATGTTAAGAAATCCATTATTAACAATTCCAATAAATATACTTGGAGCAATAATTGGATCAATAACAGCAGTAGCTTTAGGAGCAGTTCAATGGAATCCACTACCAGCAATTTGGGGATGGCCACTAGTAGAAAACCTATGGGCTTATATAGTAGGATTACTTGCTGGTGTACTATTTATTGCAGTAGCAAATATATTAATAAGATTTTATATGATTAAAAGAAAAGAGAGTGCAAACTAGTATTTGCATAATTAGTAGAGAACTAAGAGCCTAGGCTTTTAGTTCTTTACTTAAGATTAAAATATTTAAAAAACTTTTTAAGTCCGCGATCAGGGAGGATTTTATGAAGAAAAAAAGAGTTTACGTAGTACCACATTCCCATTGGGATAGAGAATGGTACTTTACTATAGAGGATTCAAATGTATTGCTAACAGAAAATATGCCTTATTTAATGAATGTTCTAGAGAAAAATGATGATTTTCCATCATACACTTTTGATGCTCAATTATCAATAGTAGAAGAATTCTTAAAGCTTTATCCAGAAGAAAAGGAAAGAATATCTAATTTAATTAGAGATAAAAGAATCTTTGTAGGTCCGTGGTACACTCAAACGGATTCTTTGCTAGTTAATAAAGAATCTATAATAAGAAATTTATTATATGGAACTAGATTAGGAAACTCCTTCGGACATAGCATGAATATAGGTTATTTACCAGATATATTTGGGCAAAACGCCTATTTACCATCAATTTTCAAAGGCTTTGGAATTGAGTATAGTGTACTGCAAAGAGGTTTATTCACCAATGATTTAAAAGGGGATTTAAACTTTAAATGGACTTCTCCTGATGGGGAAACTATTAAGGCAAACAATATATTCTTAGGATATGGGCCAGGAAAATTCCTAGCATCAGATGATAAGTATATTAATGAGAAGCTAACCCCGATGCTAGAAAAGTTAGAGTCATTAAATAATAATACTGATAATCTATTATTACCTGCAGGGGGAGATCAGGTTTTAGTAAGAACTCACTTCCCTAAGGTAATAGAAGAATTAAATAAAAAAGTAGATAAGTATGAATTTATACTATCTGATTATGAAAGCTTTATGAGGGATACCTGGAGTAAAGAATTTAATAATGAGATTAATGGTGAGTTAGTTGCTTGTGAAAAATCTAGAATTCATAGCACTATAAAGTCTCAAAGATATGACATAAAGAAGTTAAATACTTTGGTAGAAAACAAAATACTTTATATATTGGAGCCTTTATCAGTTATAGGTAAAAGCTTAGGAGTAGAATATAGAACTCCTTGGTTAGATATGATGTGGAAATTATTATTTGATGCCCATGCTCATGATAGCTTAGGTGGATGTAATTCAGATGAGACTAATAAAAACATAATATCCAGACTAAATAAAGTTAATGAATTGTGCGATGGCTTAACTAATATAGTTAAGAAGAAATTAGTTAATGCAATTAGTAATTCCTTAAATAAGGATAATATAATAGTTTTATTTAATACTAAAGCATACGATTCTGATGAATTAAAAGAAGCAGTGATTTTTACGAAAAACGAAAAGTTTAAGTTAGAAGCTTTAAGTGGTGATAAGGTTAAATTTAATGTCCTTAATCAAGCAATTATAAGTGGTGGAAAGCAGGTACAAGTTACTGCAGAGGGTGAAGTAGAAATAGAATTACCAGGATATTATAGAAGTGAAATTCTAATTTCTAATATTAATGTACCTTCAATGGGTTTTGAAACCTTGCTTATATTAGATGAAAATTTAGAGGAAAATGAAGCAAGGGAAAATTGTGATGAGAGAAAAATATCTAATTATATATATGAATTAGCTTTTAATAATGGTAGTATTTCACTAAGGAATAAAGTGACTAATGATAAGGTTCAAGACTTAATTTCTTTTGAAAACTGCGGTGACTATGGGGATTCCTATGACTTCTCACCAGTTGAAGGGGAAACTCCTATAATTATTAATGAAGGAAAACTATTAGAAGTTAAAAAGTGTGATTTATCAGAGATGATGACTGTAGTTTATAATGTTAAACTACCTAAAAATTTAGATGAGAGAGTTAAAAATATTTCATCTGAAGAGTTATCTATAAGTACAACCTTTGAATTAAGAGCAGAAGAGAACTTTATAAGAGTTACCCATAATATAGAAAATAATATTGAAGACCATAGAATAAGAGCTATATTAAATACAAATATTAAATCAAAGGTTTCAATAAGTGATGAAGGTTTCTCAGCTATAGAAAGAAAAAATACAAACCCTTATCTAGAGAACTGGAAAGAGAATAAATTTGCAGAAGCTCCTATGGCAATTTACTCCCTTGAAAATTTTGCAGCTATAAGAGATGAAGATAAGTATTTTGCTGCAATAGCAAAGGGAATAAAAGAATACGAGATTTTGGAAGATAGCAAAATTGCATTAACACTATTTAGAAGTGTAGGCCTTTTAGGAAGAGATAACCTACCTTGGAGACCAGGTAGAGCTTCAGGAATAAATAACAAAGTGGTTTATACAAAAGATGCACAGTTAAAGCAAAACCTTAACTTTGAATATGCAGTATACTTTGATAATTCTAATGAAGGGGAATTAGAAATATTTAAGGCTGTGGATAAATTTAATAATAAGTATGCTTTCTATCAAAAGCAATGCTTAAATTTATTCGAAGAGAGATTAGAGAGATTTGAAATTCCTCTTAACTATAATGTAGAAACACCATCATATTCTTTATTTAATGTAGATAATAAAAATGTATTTGTAAGTGTATGTAAAGAAAGCTATGAAAAAGATGGAATAACACTACGCTTATTTAATCCCGGTAACAAAGAAGAAACTGCAATTATAGCTGGAGAAAAGATAAAGGAAATAGCTATTACAAATCTTTATGAGGAAGTAGAAGGACAATATAAAGATAAGATAGTGATTCCAGCTAAAGGGTATGTTACTTTGAAATTAGCTATTAATTAATAAATTTGGAGCGAGGGACCATGGATAAAAAAAGTCTTTTAATTAATATAGAAGAAAAACTGAAATTTATATATGGAGATAAATTTCAAGAGAGTTTTATTGATACCATAAATGATTTAATAAATAAATGGGAAAAAAAGAATTTTGAAAAAGCCCTTCCTATTTCAGAAAAAAATATATATCTAATAACCTATGGAGATAGTATTTATGAAGAAGGTAAAAAGACAATACCAACTTTAGATAAGTTTTTAAAGGAAGAAGTAGGTACTGCCATAACAGATGTTCATTTATTACCTATGTTTGAGTATACTTCTGACGATGGATTTTCAGTAGTTGATTACATGGAGATTAAAAAAGAATTAGGAAACTGGGATGATATAAGAGAATTCTCTAAAGATTACAGATTAATGTTTGATTTTGTAGCAAATCATATATCAAAAAGCAGCAGCTGGTTCAAGGGATATATAAATGATGAAGAAAAATATAAGCATTATTTTATAGAGCGTGATGAGAATTTTGATGCAGCTAATGTTGTTAGACCAAGAACATCACCATTATTTCATGAGTATCAAGGAAAGAATGGAATAAAAACTGCATGGACAACTTTTAGTGAAGATCAGGTTGATATTAATATTAAGCATTTTCCAGTATTAATTGAAATGACTGATGTATTACTTAATTATGCCTATAATGGTGCAACCTCCATAAGATTAGATGCAATTGGCTTCTTGTGGAAGGAATCAGGAACAACCTGTATGCATCTTCCACAAACTCATGGAATTATAGAATTATGGAGAATGATCTTAGATTATTTTAAAATAAATACTCAAATAATAACCGAAACTAATGTACCTCATAAAGAAAATATAAGCTATTTAGGAAATGGGATTAATGAAGCACATATGGTATATCAATTCTCATTACCTCCACTAACCTTATATTCTTTAACAACTCATGATTCATCAAAGCTTACCCAGTGGTCAAAGACTATTGATAAGGTTTCTGATAAGGCTACATACTTTAACTTCTTATCAAGTCATGATGGTATTGGAATGAGGCCTACTGAAGGAATTTTAAATGAAGAGGAAAAGCAGGTTTTAATTGATAAAACTATAGAGAATGGTGGAAGAGTATCCTACAAGAATAATGCTGATGGTACAAAATCTGTATATGAGCTAAATATTAATTATAATGATGCTCTTTTAAACAAGAAGGAAGACCTATACTTGGATGATCAAGTACAAAAGATTTTAGCAGCTCATAGTATATTGCTAACCTGTGTTGGAGTACCTGCAATATATTATCATTCCTTATTGGGGTCTAGAAATGATTATAAGGGCTTAGAAGAATCAGGGATAAATAGAAGAATAAACAGGGAAAAGCTTGAGTTTAACAGGTTAGTAAAAGAACTAAATGAGGATAAAAGAAGAAGTAAGATATTTAATGGATTGAAAAACTTAATAAACTTAAGAAAAAATGAAAGTGCTTTTTCACCTTACGCAAATCAAGAGACATTAGAATTAGGAAATGATATTTTTGCTTTGGTTAGAGAGAATAAATCAACATCAGAAAAGATAACCTTTATTTTAAATGTTACTGCTAAAGACATAACAGTTAATGGAGAGTTTAATGGGGTTGATATAATAACCGGAAAGAAAATAACTAACACCATAGAATTACCTAAATATGGATTTGTGTGGATAAAAAATAAGTAAAAATTAATGATATGAAATGCTTCCAATAAAGAAATATCCTGTCTTTAAAGGGATAGGTGTTACCTAATAGAAGTATAAAGGGGCTGATATTATACCAGCCCCTTATTTGATTTAATTATTGATTAGGAGTGGTTTTTTTATGAAATTTGTATTAGCACCAGATTCATTTAAGGAAAGTATTACATCAATTGAAGCTTGTGATGCTATGGAAAGAGGAATAAAAAAGATTTTCCCTGAGGCGGAATGTATAAAGGTTCCCATGGCTGATGGTGGTGAGGGAACTTTAGATGCTTTAGTTAAAGCTAGAGATGGGAAAATATATTTTACTGAAGTTACAGCACCCTTAGGAAATAAAGTAAATGCTAGGGTTGGAGTATTAGGGAATGGAGATATTGCTGTTATTGAAATGGCTGAAGCAAGTGGAATCCACCTAGTTAAAAGAGAAGAAAGAAATCCCTTAATAACATCTACTTATGGAACTGGAGAGCTTATCAAAAAAGCTCTAGATTTAAAGGCTAAGCATATAGTAATTGGCATCGGCGGAAGTGCTACCAATGATGGCGGAGCTGGAATGATACAGGCTTTAGGGGGGAAACTATTAGATAAAGATGGAAGAGATATAGAATTAGGTGGAGGAGCATTAGATAAGCTTTATACCATAGATATATCAAATTTAGATCCTAGATTGAAAAGTACTAAGATAGAGGTTGCTTGTGATGTAACTAATCCATTAGTAGGTAAAAGAGGTGCATCAGCGGTATTTGGTCCACAAAAGGGAGCAAATGAAGAAATGATAGAGAAGTTAGATAATAACTTAAGACATTATGGGGAAGTGATTAAGAAAGATATAGGAAAGGATATTATCGATGTCCCTGGATCTGGAGCAGCAGGTGGGTTAGGAGCAGCACTACTAGCATTTTTAGATGCAGAATTAGTAAGTGGAATTGAGTTAGTTATGAAGCATACTGAATTAAGTGAAAAGGTAAACGGTGCAGATTATCTCTTAACTGGAGAAGGAAGTATAGATGATCAAACTATTTATGGTAAGGTACCTTCAGGAGTTGCAAAGCTAGCAAATGAGCATGGGGTAAAAACAATAGCCTTTGCTGGAAGAATAGGAAATGGAATAGAAGAACTATATAATATCGGAATATGCGGGATTTTTAATATTTTATCTGAAGTAGTTAATTTAGAAAAAGCATTAGAGACGGGAAAAGAAAACATAGAGAAAACTGTTGAAAATGTAATGAGAATAATTGCATTAAAATAATAATTTATAGATTATTTTTATGAAGTTTTAGGTAAATTTTAAAAGACTAAGCTTCTCTTTAGAGGAATGGAAGGCATCTGAACCTCTTAAGAGAAGCTTTTTTTATAAGCCAATGCAAAAAAACAAAGTGCATATTTAATTTAGTTAAAAAATTAACAGGGATAATATTTTTTATTGACTACTTAACAATATGCACATATAATATTAGAAGAGCAAATGATAGTCATTATCAATAAAAGATAGGGGTTTTTATTTATGAAGATATTATTCATTTCCTTAGGATTTATTTTTTCTGGTCTTGGCTTTTTAGGGGTGCTTTTACCTGTTTTTCCTACCACGCCTTTTTTACTTTTAGCATCCTTTTTCTTTGCTAGGGGTTCCAGTAGATTTCATAATTGGTTTACAAATACTAAGCTTTATAGGGAGCATTTAGATGACTTTGTTAGGCATAGATCTATGGCGAAGAAAACAAAGATTTCACTCTTAGCCTTTGCATCCACTATGCTTATGATTCCACTAATCACTATAGACGTGACTGTAATGAGAATTTTCATCATATGTCTTATTGTTTTTAAATATTATTATTTCATATTCAGAATTAAAACCATTTAAATTATAGGAGTGATTTATCAGTATGATGATCAACAAAAGACTAATTAATACTGTAGAAGAATCCAAAGGTTATATTATTAAGAATGTAGTATACCAATGGATTGCATTGCTGGCAAATATTATAGCTGTTTTTAACATAGGACTCTTAATTCAAAGAATAGCCAGCGGTAGAGTCATGGCAATAGAACTGATTTGTGTATTAGCTATTGTGGTACTTATGATTGGTATTAGATATTTATGTAATATTAAAGCAGGAAAGATGTCCTATAAGGCATCGGCGAAGGTTAAAACTACTTTAAGAGAAATGATATATAAAAAGCTGCTCATCTTAGGAAACAGCTATAAGGAGCAAGTCTCCACTAGTGAGATTGTGCAGGTTTCTGTAGAAGGAGTAGAGCAGCTGGAAATTTATTTTGGAAGGTACCTTCCACAGTTTTTCTACAGTCTACTAGCACCTATAACTCTTTTTGCAGTACTGTCCTTTATAAATATAAAGGCTGCAGCGGTACTGTTAGCCTGTGTTCCTATGATACCTGTATCTATAATTGCTATTCAAAAGTTTGCTAAAAAGCTTTTAAACAAGTATTGGTCTATTTACACTGGACTAGGAGATAGCTTCTTAGAAAATGTACAGGGAATGACAACCTTGAAGATATTTCAAGCTGATGAAGCAAAAAATAAAGAGATGAATGAAGAAGCAGAGCAGTTTAGGAAAATTACCATGAAGGTATTAACCATGCAGCTTAACTCCGTTACTATTATGGATTTAATCGCCTTTGGAGGAGCAGCTCTAGGGGTAATAATAGCAACCTTAGAATACCAAAGGGGAAATATTGCACTATGGCAGGGCTTTGTGATAATAATGCTTGCAGCAGAATTTTTCATTCCTTTAAGGCTTCTAGGATCCTACTTTCACATAGCCATGAATGGGATGGCAGCAAGTGATAAGCTATTTAGATTGTTAGATATTGAAAAGCCTCAGGCAGAAAATACCCTTGAGGAAATGCCTGTAACTTCAGCAAAAGGTTTATTCTTTAATGAGGTTAGCTTTTCCTATGATAGTGATAGAGAGATATTAAAGAAGGTAAGCGTTGAAGTTCCTAAGGGTAGCTTCATAGCTCTAGTAGGTAAGTCAGGCTGTGGTAAAAGCACAGCAGCAGCCTTAGCAATGGGCTTTAGAAAGGACTATCAGGGTAATATTTCTCTAGATGGTACTTCCATAAAGAAGATGCCTGAAGAGGAGCTAATGAAAAAGGTCAGTTACTTAAATCATAATAGCTATATATTTAAGGGTACCGTAAGAGATAATCTCTTAGTTGGTAATAAGCAATCTTCTGATGAGAAGATAGAAGCAGCACTAAAGCAGGTGAATCTTTATGCTTTTGTTATGGAAAATGGCGGCCTAAATATGAAGATTCAAGAGAAGGGTGGAAATTTATCTGGCGGGCAGGCTCAGAGGCTAGCTATGGCAAGAGCACTTCTTCATGATTCTGAAATGTATATCTTTGATGAGGCTACATCCAACATAGATGTAGAAAGCGAAGAAGCTATAATGGGTGCCATTAAGGAAATGGCTAAGGAAAAAACTATATTAATCATTAGCCACAGGCTTGCTCAGGTAGTAGAAGCGGATAAGATTTATTTGTTAGAGGATGGAATGGTAAAAGAAGAAGGAACTCATAGAGAGCTTATGAATAAAAAAGGACAATATTCCAGACTGTTCTTAAAGCAGCAGCAGCTGGAGAACTATGGAAAAGGGGAGGATATAAGCTATGCGTAAAAGTGGACTTAAGATCATGCTGCAGCTATTGGCCCTTGTTAAACCTCTGCTGCACATAATGCTTATCACAGTTGCAATGGGAGTGATAGGCTTCCTATGCTCAATATTTATAACCATATTAGGAGGCTATGCCTTAGTTAATACCTTTGGTATTGCCACTGGAATAGCTACTAAGACAATACTTATCACTGTGGCAATCCTTGCCATTGCAAGAGGTATATTAAGATATGCAGAGCAGTCCAGCGGGCATTATATAGCTTTTAGGCTGCTAGCAATTATAAGAGATAAGGTCTTTAAGGCATTAAGAAGACTTGCTCCTGCTAAGTTAGAGGGAAAGGATAAGGGAAATCTTATTTCTATTATTACCTCAGATATAGAACTCTTAGAGGTATTTTATGCCCATACCATAGCACCAGTAACCATAGCTGTTATTACCTCCTTGATAATGCTGTTATTCATAGGCAGCTTTCATCCACTATTGGCAGTGGTTGCTCTTATGGCATATATAACTGTGGGATATATACTGCCTAAAGCAAATTCCAAAAGGGGTAAAGAGGATGGCAGAAAGTATAGGGAGTCCTTTGGTGAATTAAACAGCTATGTACTTGATAGCTTAAGAGGTTTAAGAGAAACCATACAATTTAATGATGGCCAGGATAGATTAAAGAAGATGATTAAGAGCTCCGATGAGCTAGATGAGCTTCAGGAAAAGCTAAAGGAGCACGAGGCAAAAACAAAGGCTATAACTGATACAGTCATACTTTTATTTTCTGTGGCCATACTTTTTGTAAGTATATTCTTATGGAGCAGAGGAGATGTAGGCTTTATAGGTGTAATTATTCCTACTATAGCTATGATGAGCTCCTTTGGTCCTGTGGTAGCTCTAAGCAATTTGTCTAATAATCTCCTTCAGACCTTAGCATGTGGAGAAAGAGTCCTAGCAATTTTAGAGGAAGAACCTGAGGTTAAAGAGTTAGAGGATAAAGAGAATATTGACTTTAAGGGAGCTGCCTGTGAGAGCGTGAACTTCTCCTATGAAGATGAAAAAATATTATCTGACTTTACTATAGAAATCCCTAAAAATAAGATATTGGGTATAACAGGTAAAAGTGGAAGTGGTAAATCTACCTTCCTTAAGCTTCTTATGAGATTTTGGGATAGAGATAATGGTGATATAAAGCTTTCGGGGAAGGATATAAAGGAGATAAACACCTCCTGTCTTAGAAATCTTCAGAGCTATGTAACTCAGGAAACATATTTATTTAAGGATACAATAGAAGCTAATATCAAGCTTTCAAGGCCAGCTGCAACCTATGAGGAAGTAGTAGAGGCAGCAAAAAAGGCTTCTATCCATGATTTCATAATGTCCCTTCCAGAAGGCTATAACACAAAGGTAAGCGAGTTAGGAGAAAGTTTGTCCGGTGGAGAAAGACAAAGGCTTGGAATAGCAAGAGCCTTCCTTCAGGATGCCCCTCTTCTTTTACTAGATGAGCCTACTAGCAACCTTGACAGCTTAAATGAAGGAATAATACTTAAATCCATAAAAGAGGAGTGTAAGGATAAAACTGTTGTCCTTATATCTCACAGAAAGTCTACAATGAACATTGCCCATGAGGAATATTCCGTAGAACGGGGAAGAGTATCCTAGGGGTTGTTAGTATGAAGCTAAGCAGAATTGAAAAAGAAAAACGGATGATAGCTAAAATGATAGATATATATTATAAGAAGAAGGATCAGGGAACTCTAGAGGAGAGGGAGGAGCTTAAGGCCTATGCCCTAAAAAGACTCACCTACTGTAAATATGGCGAGAATAAAGGCTTCTGTTCAAAGTGTCCTACTCACTGCTATACGCCAAAGTATAAGGAGAAAATAAAGAAGGTTATGAGATACTCAGGACCAAGGCTTATACTACATCACCCTATTATGCTTATGAAGCATATAATTAAAGATATAAAAGGATAAAATCATACTTGCTTCGGTACTTGTGCCGAAGTTTTCTTTTTTATATACTATAGAGGACTAAATATATACTGATTTTTTGGGAGAAATAAATGAACTTTATAGCCATAGATTTTGAGACAGCAAATGAAAAAAGAAATAGTCCATGCTCCATAGGTATTGTGGTGGTAAGAGGCGGAGAGGTAGTAGAAAAGCTTCATTATTTAATAAGACCTAAGGAAATGAGATTTATGCCTATTAATATAGGAATACATGGAATAAGGCCTGCTATGGTGGAAAATGAGCCGGAGTTTGATGTTATATGGGAGAAAATCAAGCATTATTTTGAAGATGGACTAGTAATAGCTCATAATGCTGCTTTTGATATATCTGTACTTAGAAGAAGTGCAGAGCTTTATAATATAGAGCTTCCTTCCTTTCAATATATATGTACTATGAAGCTTGCAAAAAATTTCTATTTAGGTTTAGATAATGCAAAGCTAAACACAGTAAATGATTTTTTAGGCTATGAATTTAGACATCATGATGCCTTATACGATGCTCTTGCCTGCAGCAACATACTTCTTAATATATCAAAAGAAATTAATTGCACTGATATTAATGAAATATCTAGATTAATGGGAATTTCTATTGGATCTATTGGCTGCAATGAGCATACACCATGTTCTCTTAAAAGTAGGGCTTTAAGAACATCAAATAAAATCTATCATTATAAAAAAGAAAATAAAATAAATAAAGCTAAAGCTGATGCTTTTAAAGATGAAGTGGTGGTGTTTACTGGAGGCTTAGGCTCTATGTCTAGAGATGAAGCAATGAGATTGGTCCGAAATCTTGGAGGGACTGTAGGAAGTTCAATTTCTAAAAAAACCACAATTTTAGTAACTAATATGAAAAACATTCCAGATCTTCATAGGGAAGAAATGAGTACTAAGCTAAAAAAGGCAACAGATTATAAAGCAAAGGGACAAAATATAAGCTTTATCGATGAAGAGGAGTTTTTAAGTATGGTATATAATCTTCAATCCTGTGCAAAATAAGCATAGGTGGTGATTATATGAAAGATAAAAAGCTTCCAGCAGAATTTAAATACAATAATCATGAAGCAGAAAAAACCGCTGGAAATAACCAGTGGGCTAATAAGAATTTAAGGAACTATCCAGACACAAGGGAAAGAAGAGATGGCCCTGGTGGTGAGGATGCTACCCCAAAATAGTATCATAATTCCAATTAAGTAATACATTGATGAATATCTTTAGATAATATTTAAAAAATCAGGGAAAAGATGTTATAATTGAAAAATAAGGTGTATTTTCAAGAAATATAAAGTTTTTATGTGCTTTATATTTCTTTTTTATTAAGGTTTTTAAATAAGAGGCTTAGGAAAGCCTAAAGGAGGGGTAAGATGTTTAAATCCTTAGATGCAAGAATTTTAGGATCTTTGAGCAATTCGGAAAGCGAGGTTCTTAAATTTATTGAGAATAATAAAAAGAAGGTTTTGAAGATGACTGTTCAGGAGCTATCTCAAAATACCTATGTATCAACAGCTACCATAATAAGATTATGTAAAAAAATTGAACTATCAGGTTTTTCAGAGCTGAAATATAAAATTAGAGAAGAGATAGAAAAACAGGATGCAAGCATTAAAGAAATAAGCTCCTTAGGGAAAATCAGCAAAAGTAGCTTATACGATATTCAGCAGTCCTATAATCTTATTTCAACAGAAGATGTTAACAAAATTGTGGACTTGCTTCTTCAAGATAGAAATATTCATTTCTTTGGGAAGGGGCTAACAAGCACGGCTCTTAAATATGTTTCGAAGCATTTATTAACCTGTAACAGATTGAATATATGCTATGAAGATACTCATATAGCCTATTTGGCAGCAGAGGTTATGAGTGAGAAGGATGTGCTATTCGTTGGGAGCCTTAGCG
Source organism: Bacillota bacterium (assembly GCA_023451395.1). GTDB lineage: Bacteria > Bacillota > Clostridia > Clostridiales > Clostridiaceae > JAEXZL01. The sequence goes on from JAEXZL010000136.1 coordinate 17,062, forward strand.
GTAAAACACCACAAATTATTAAAATGGTGAGAATAGCAAAAAGTAAAGGAGCTACAGTAGTGGCTGTTACCAACATAGATAACAATATTATTTCCGAAATGGCAGATATTAATTTAAAGGTATATGTAAATGAAAGTATAGATTCCACTTTTGATATGAAATCAAGAGTATCAATATTATTTGTCTTCAATATAATTGTGAATATGTATGTTGAAAAAAGGAAATCACTCCAGGGAAAACATCTTGATTAATAAATTATATAGATCAATATTTAATTTCGATGTTACAAATTACATTCAATGTAATAAATAACATTGAAGTTATTATACTCCTAAATAGATAAAGACTGTTGTAAATGATATTATATGGGGATAAGATTTTACTATCAGCTGAAAAAACAGATTTTATAACAATAATTTATCTAAGGAGGGGGAGTCTATTGAAAAAATATAATGTAGTTATTGTCGGTGGAGGAAGTACTTGGACTCCAGGTCTTTTGAGTAGTATAGCTAAGCATAAGGATGAATTTCCATTAAATAGATTAGTGCTATTTGATATTAACCAGGAGAGGCAGAAGGTTATTGGAGAGTTTGCTAAGGTATACTTTAGAGAAAATTATCCTGAGCTACACTTTGAATATACAATAGACAAGGAAGTTGCATATAAAAACGTTGATTTTGTCTTTTGTCAGATGAGAACTGGCGGATACAAAATGCGTGAGCTTGACGAAAAAATACCTCTTAAGCATGGCTGCATAGGGCAGGAAACCTGTGGTGCTGGCGGCTTTTCTTATGGTATGCGTTCTATAAGAGACATGATTGAAATGGTTAATGACGTTAGAAAAATAGCAGGAGATGCATGGATTATAAATTATACAAATCCAGCAGCTATTGTGGCAGAGGCCTTAAATAGAGAATTCCCAGAGGATAAAAGAATACTAAATATATGTGATCAGCCTGTAAACCTTTTAAGATCCTACGGAAGACTTCTAAATAAGGATCCTAAGGAATTTGATCCAGTATACTTTGGATTAAATCACTTCGGATGGTTCACCCACCTTTATGACAATGAGGGTGTAGACTTAGTTCCTGTTATTAAAAAGATGGTTAAAGAGAATGGCTTTATTCCTGTTGATGCAGAACAAAGAGATAAGTCCTGGTTGGAGACATATGCTATGGTAGAAACTATGCTCAAGGATTATCCAGAGTATTTGCCCAATACATATTTACAGTATTATTATTACCCTGAATATAAGTTTTCTAAGCTAGATCCTAACTACACAAGGGCTAACGAAGTTATGGACAATCGTGAAAAAAGAGTTTTTGATGAATGCAGAAGTGTTGCTGCCGCTGGGACATCTAAGGGTGCAAAAGTAGTTCACAACGATGCTCACGGGGATATGATTGTAGAGGTAGCAGAGTCTATAGCAAATAATCGGAACCATAGGTATATAGTTATACTTCAAAACAATGGCCTTATTTCTAATATTCAAGATGATGCTATGGTTGAAGTAGCCTCACTATTAGGGAAAAATGGTCCAAGGCCTATGGGAGTAGGTAGAATAGATACCTTCTACAAGGGAATGATGGAGCAACAGCTGGCTTATGAGAAACTGGCAGTAGATGCCTACTATGAAAATTCCTATAATAAGGCTTTAAAAGCCTTAACGCTAAATAGAACAATAGTTGATGGTAAAAAGGCTCGAAGGCTCCTTGACGATTTAATTGAGGCTAATAAGGGATACTGGCCAGAGCTGCTTTAAAAAATGAGAAGTATATCTTTAAAAGGTATACTTCTTGAATAAAGCTCTATTATTAATAGAATGGGGGATGTGCAAATGTCAAGAAAACAAAAAGTCATGAATGAATTACAGGCTTTTGGCAGAAGCTTGATGATACCAATAGCAACCTTAGCTGCAGTGGGAATATTATATGGGCTCACCGCTGCTTTATCTAGAGAACAGGTTCAGGAGTATTTGCCTTTTTTACAAAATAAATATATATATTATATCTTGTTCCTAATTAGGACTATGAGTGGTAAGGTTTTTGATTTAATACCTGTCCTTTTTTCTATTTCCATTGCTATGGGATTAGCAAAAAAAGAAAAACATATAGCAGCTATGTCTGGTTTTATAGGATATTACATTATGCTTTGGAGTGCTTCGAACTTAATAGGTTCAGGTCTTTTGAATTTTGGTAATGTGGGACTTGGAAATATGCTGGGGATTACAAACACTCTTGAAATGGGAGCTATTGGCGGCATTCTAGCAGGTTTAATGGTTCAAGGAATTCATAATCGTTATTATAATATAGAGCTGCCTGTTGCTATTGCTTTCTTTGGAGGCAAACGTTTTGTATCCATTGCGGTAGTAATTGTGGGAACTATATTGGGTCAGATACTACCCTTTATTTGGATCCCAATTTCAAATGTAATTAGCTCAATTGGCTATGGTATAGCTAATTTAGGAAATATCGGAGTGTTTTTATATGGCTTCTTTGAAAGATTATTAATACCAACAGGACTCCATCATGTGTTAAATGGAATATTTAGAACTACTTCTATTGGTGGTGTATATGAAGGCGTAGAAGGAGTTTGGAATATATTCTTCCAGTTCTTTGGAAAGGTTGACATTGAGGTTCTTAAGCAGTTTACAGTTTATATGGCTCAAGGTAAAATTCCATACATGGTTTTTGGACTACCTGCCGCAGCCTTAGCTATATATAGAACCACAAAGCCTGAGAAAAAGAAAGCTGTTAAAGCTTTGCTCATCGCAGGGGTATTAGCTTCCTTTACAACAGGTATAACTGAGCCCTTAGAGTTCTCCTTCTTATTTGTTGCACCGGCTTTATTCTTCTTTCATACTATTATGGCAGGAGTTTCCTTTATGCTTATGGCTATGCTGAATGTTGGCATAGGAAACACCCAGGGAGGAATTATTGACCTATTAGTATATGGCATCATGGTCCCAGATTCAAACTGGTATTATACAGTTATTGTTGGGGTAGCTTTTGCTGTTATTTATTACTTTGTTTTTAAGTGGTATCTAACTAAAAAGAAAATTCAAATACAAGCTGGAGAAGACGCTACTAATGCTTCTTCCAAAGAAGTATCCTCTGAAGAAAAAGATAAAAATGAGAATAAAAAAGAGGAGCAAATAATTGCTGCCTTAGGTGGAAGAGAGAATATTGTAGAGGTAAATAACTGCTTTACTAGATTAAGAGTTGATATAAAGGATTATAGTAGTATAGATGAAAATAAATTAAAGTCCACTGGAGCAGTAGGAGTCATAAAAACCTCTGATACTCATGTTCAGGTGGTGTATGGACCCAAGGTTGATGTAATTGCATCATCAGTTAAGGATATTCTATAGAGTCTTAAAGCAAGATAAATTAATTAAACATTAGGCTTTGTTTTAAACCAATGTTGATAAATCATGGCTAATCCTCCTGAACTATCTTGAGTAATTCAGGGGGATTTGTATATTTTTACCTTTTATTTGCGTATAATATTTATAAGTAGTATCACAATCCTATTCTTATTTAACTTAATTTAGGAGGGATAAAATGAAAAAAACATTAACAACAGTTGTTATTTGTTTATTTCTAACTACCTTTATTGCGTGTACTAATTCGCCTAAAGCTTCTGAGTATAAAGCTGATAATGGGAAAACTTACAAATACAAATTGGAACTTACAGGGACTCCTCCTAATGGAGAAGGGGAGATTAAATTTACGGTTTTAACAAATGATGCTAAATTAACCTTTGATGAGGTATCTAAAAGTCTATTAAGCAGCCATTATGGAGGGGAATTAGATTTTTATATACTTTCTACCAAGGATTAACTAATGCTGTAGATATTTAAAAATACAATACAAAATCCCTTGCTAGTATAATTAATAAGCAAGGGATTCTATATGTTAATATTTAATGCTTTCCCAGAAGGGACTTTTCATTAGTCATTTATATTTCTTCAATCCTATCTTTATATTCCTTAGCGCAGGGCATTTCTTTTAGTCTTTTTATAACGCTGTTATCACCCCAAAAATGCATTGGATAAGCTACATCGGTTTTAGTATTGTGCATAAAATAATCAAAGCCTAAATAAAAGAGCTCTTCCTGCCTTGGATCTAAGGGGAGAAAGGCTACATGAAAGTGTCTTGAGCTTATTTTAGCAATTTCTCTTTTAAAGGCAGCTTCCATTTGTTCATTTTCAGCAGGGGTATCTTCCTTCCATGCCCACCAATTAAGGTCTCCCCCATGATAAATACTTTTGCCTTCAGAATTTATAATAAAAGCAACACCTTCATCAGTAGAAGCTAGAGTCTCCACCTGCAAATCATTAATTTCTGCATTTTCATTTTCTCCAATGAAATAAATTTCATCATAAAGCTTTTCATCTACACCTTTTGAGATAAAAAATTTCTTATTGAATTTTTTTTTAATATCTTTGGAAATAATATAATTAACTTTTGGATATTTGTTGAACAGTTTAAATATATCAAGATTAAAGTGATCATGGTGATTATGACTAACAAATAAATAAATCTTTTTTTCAAGAGGAAAATCAGGCAAATTTCCTTTGTAATAATCAAAAATTAGAATAGAATCCTCAAGCTCTACAGAAAAGCAGCTGTGATCAATATATGTTATAATCATTCATATCCTCCTTATTCTGGTTATATATATAATTATATCATTGACAGATAGGAAATCATAATATAAAATAAAATTTAATTAGATAGCCTATCTAATTAAATTTGAAGGAGAGATGGAAATGGATAAATTTGATTCAGAGCTAAATAGTATTTTGGTGGAAGTTTATCATAATATTTTGCATCTCGAAGAACAGGCCCTTAAAAAAGCTAATGGAATTTCCCTATCAATTAGCGAAATGCATTTGCTAGAAGCAGTTGGAAAGGGAGATGAAAATGGAAGAAGCATAAGTGAAATTGCCGATGACCTTAACATCACCAGACCATCAGCTACCATTGCTGTTAATAAGCTTGAAAAGAAAGGATACTTAGAAAAGCTTAACTGTAAAGATGACGGTAGAGTTGTACGGGTCCATTTAACGAGAGAAGGTAAAGTGGTAGACAGATATCATCAGTATTATCATAAAAATATGGTACGGGAAATCAGCAGTGATTTTACTGAGGAAGAAAAGACGTACCTGTTAAAGGCTATCTATAAGCTAAATGATTATTTTAAAAAAGGTATTGGTGAAAACAAATGACTTTTAATATTATTGGAACAGGAAGCTATGTGCCACCTTTGGTGGTTACCAATGATGATTTGTCTAAATATATAGATACTTCTGATGAATGGATTGTTCAGAGGGTAGGTGTTAAAGAGCGTCATATATGCACAACCGAAACTGCTGCAGACCTTGCTTATGAGGCTGCTAAGAGAGCTTTAGAAAATGGAAATACCAAGGCGGAAGAGCTTGATATGATTATCTGTGCTACCGTTAGTGGAGAGGATGTTTCTCCTTCTGTTTCCTGCATAGTTCAGGAAAGGTTAGGAGTTACATGCCCCGCTATGGATATAAATGCTGCCTGTAGTGCATTTATTTATATGCTGGAAACAGCCGCTGGATATTTTGCTCGTAAGAAGGTGAAAAAGGTTTTGATCATAGGTGCAGAGAGAATGTCTCGAATTATGGACTGGAGCGATAGAAGCACCTGTGTAATCTTTGGTGATGGTGCAGGGGCAATGCTTCTTTCCACTGGAGATAGCTACATTGCTTCAAAATTATATACAAAGGGCGGAGATGATGTAATTAAAATACCTAATTTTATTGGCAGCTCACCCTTTTTTGAAAAGGAGCAGCAAAAGCCCTATATCCACATGAAAGGGCAGGAAACCTTCAAGTTTGCAGTTAATGCTATGTGTAAGGACATAACAGATGTAATACTGGAAGCTGGAATCTCTTCAGAGGAAATAGACCATGTAATTCCTCATCAAGCTAATATTAGGATTATTGATGCAGCAAAAAAACGTCTTGATATTCCATCAGAAAGATTTCATTCAAACATCCATAAATATGGGAATACCTCTGCTGCAAGCATTCCTATTCTAATTGATGAGCTTAATAGAGAAGGACGTATTAAAAAAGGTGATATATTGGCACTTGCTGCCTTTGGAGGAGGGCTTTCTAGCGGAGCCTGTATTTTAAAATGGTAAAGTTAGATAGTCTAACTAAATACAATTTTTTATAAAAGGGGAAAATAATTATGATTTTAGAAAAACTTGCTAAGGTAATAGCTGAACATACTGACACAGAGGCTTCAACAATTACAAAAGAAACACCCTTTGAAAGCTTAGGCTTAGATTCCCTTGACACTGTAGAACTTCTTATGGAGCTTGAAGAGGAGTTAGGAGTTTCCCTTGAATTAGAAGAAAAAATTGATACCGTAGGTGATTTAGTGAACTTTATTGAAAATAAGCTTGGTGACAAGTCATGATTAAATCAGATCTATCCTCACTCCTTGGTATAAAATATCCAATTTTTCAAGGAGGAATGGCATGGATAGCTGATGGCAAGCTGGCAGCTGCAGTGTCAAATGGAGGAGGACTAGGTATAATCTCTGCTATGAATGCAGATTCAAAATATTTGTTAGAGCAGATAAATATAGCTCGTGAGCTAACTGATAAACCCTTTGGAGTTAATGTTATGCTTATGAGCCCCCATGTTAAAGAGGTTGCTGAATTATTGGTTAGAGAAAAGGTTCCGGTAATAACTACCGGTGCTGGAAATCCATCAAGATATATCCCCATGTGGAGCTCCGCAGGAAGCAAGGTTATTCCTGTGGTTGCTTCTGTGGCTGTGGCTAAGCTTGTTACCCGAGCAGGAGCAGCGGCTATAATTGCAGAGGGAGGAGAGTCTGGAGGTCATGTAGGTGAGCTATCAACCATGACACTGGTTCCCCAGGTCTGTGATGCAACAAATCTTCCAGTAGTGGCTGCCGGTGGAATTGCAGATGGAAGAGGGGTGGCAGCTTCATTTATGCTAGGAGCTCAGGGAGTACAGCTTGGAACTAGATTTTTAGTTGCTTATGAATGCAATGTTCATGAGAATTATAAGCAAAAGATTATTAAAGCAAAGGACATAGATACCATCACCACAGGGAAGAGACTAGGACACCCGGTGAGAAGCCTGAAATCGCAGTTTTCCAGAGACTATTTTAAAAAGGAATATGATTCAAGTATTTCTAATGAAGAACTGGAAGAGCTAGCAGTAGGCTCCTTAAGATTGGCTGCAGTAGAAGGAGACGAAAAAAGAGGAAGCTTTCTTGCAGGCCAAAGCTCTGGTCTTATTAAAAAAGAACAGTCTGCAGCAGAAATCATTGAAGAAATCTTTAATGAAGCTGAAATTATTTTGAATGGAGCATCAAGATGGGTAAAATAGCTTTTGTATTTTCTGGCCAGGGAGCTCAATATAGCGGTATGGGAAAGGAATTATATGAATGCAGTGATGCTGCAAGGGAAGTATTTCACATAGCAGATTCACTAAGGGAAGGAACCTCCAATCAGTGCTTTAGCGGTACTAAGGAGGAATTAAAAATCACTAAGAATACTCAGCCCTGCATATTTTCTGTGGACTTGGCAGCAACAGCAGCCTTGGATGAAGCGGGAATAAAGGCTGATATGGCAGCTGGCTTTTCCTTGGGGGAAATTGCTGCTCTAACCTACTCAGGAGTATTATCCCCTAAGGATGGCTTTTCTCTTGTGTGCAAAAGAGGGGAGCTTATGGATAATGCTTCTAGTGAATGGAACACAGCTATGGGAGCAGTATTAAAATTAAGCAATGAAGAAGTAGAAAGGATATGTGCTGAGTCACCTGCCATATATCCTGTGAATTATAATTGCCCTGGTCAGCTGGTGGTAGCAGGACTAAAGGAAGAAATGGATAGCTTTAAAGCTAAGATTAAAGAAAAGGGAGGACGATTCATGCCCCTTTCAGTTAGCGCAGGATTTCACTCTCCCTTTATGAGTAAAGCCTCTGAAAGCTTTCTTTTAGAGTTGGAGGACTTTAATATAAATAGTCCAAAGCTAACGGTGTATTCAAATCTTACTGCACTTCCCTATGGAAATGATGTAAAGGCTTTATTGGCAAAACAAATTAAAAGACCTGTAAGATGGCAGGCAACTATTGAAAATATGATTGCAGAGGGAGCAGATACCTTTATTGAAGTTGGCCCAGGTACAGTTTTAAAAGGACTTATTTCTAAAATTAATTCTTCAGTGAAAGTTTTTAACGTAGAGGATGTAGAAAGTCTTAATTATACAATAAGGTCGGTGAAGGAAAGTGCTTAAAGGAAAAAATGCAATAATTACTGGTGGTTCAAGAGGTATTGGAAGAGCAATAGCCCTTAAGCTTGCAGAAAAAGGTGCTAATATTGCAGTGATTTATAATGGCAGTGAGGAAGGGGCAAAAAAGACCTGTGCCGAAGCTAGAGCCTATGGAGTAGAGGCTAACTCATATAAATGTAATATTTCTGACTTTAATGAAGTTAAGGAAACCTTAGATAGAATTTTAGTAGAAATGCAAAGGATTGATATTTTAATTAATAATGCAGGGATAACAAAGGATGGCCTAATTTATTCTATGAAAGAGGAAGCCTTTGATATGGTTATAGATACAAATTTAAAGGGAACCTTTAATACAATAAAACATCTATCTGGCCATTTTATAAAAAATAGATCAGGAAAGATTATAAACATAAGCTCCATATCTGGAATAATTGGGAATCCAGGGCAGACTAACTACTCTGCCTCTAAGGCTGGTGTAATTGGATTAACAAAAGCAGTGGCTAAGGAGCTTGGTAGTCGTGGAATTACCTGTAATGCTATTGCACCAGGATTTATTGAAACAGAGATGACTGAAAAATTATCTAAGAAGGAAGAGTTAATTAGAGCAATCCCATTAGGACATATAGGAAAAACAGAAGACGTGGCAGAGCTTGCTTCATTTTTAGCAAGCGATAATGCAGAATATATCACAGGCGAAGTAATCCGCGTAGATGGCGGATTAGCAATATAACGAGGTGGAATTATGAACAGAGTTGTTATTACCGGAATAGGTGCAATCACACCCATTGGAAATGATATAGATTCTTTTTGGAAAGGACTACTTGCTGGAGAAAATGGCATAGGTCCTATTACCCGTTTTGATACTTCAGAGTATAAGGTTAAGCTAGCTGCAGAAGTTAAAAACTTTGATCCTCTTTTATATATGGATAAAAGCGATGCTCGTAAAAGAGATTTATTTACTCAATATGCTGTAGCCTCAGCTACACAGGCTGTTAATGATAGTGGAATTATAGATAAAATAAAGCCTGAGGAATTTGGAGTTTATTATGGTTCTGGGGTAGGCGGCTTAATAACCATGTCTGAGGAAGTCCAGAAGCTATTGGAAAAGGGACCTAAAAAGGTTTCACCCTTTTATATACCAATGATGATTGCTAACATTGCTGCAGGAAGTATTGCAATGAAATATAATGCACAGGGACCTTGTATTCCTGTTACAACAGCCTGTGCCACTGGAAGCAGTGCTATTGGAGAGGCTTATAGAGCTATAAAGCATGGGTATGCAAAGGCAATAATAGCAGGGGGAGCAGAGGCGTCAATTACTCCTATTGCTGTTGCTGGCTTTACCAATTGTAAGGCTTTAACTTTATCTGAGGATAGAGAAAAGGCATCTATACCCTTTGACATAAATAGAAGTGGTTTTGTTATGGGAGAGGGAGCTGGAGCTCTTGTACTTGAAGAATATAATCATGCGAAAGCACGAGGAGCGAAGATTTATGCTGAGATAAAAGGCTATGGATCTACCTGTGATGCCTATCATATTACAGCCCCTAATCCTGAAGCAGAAGCTTCTGCTAGGTGCATTAAAGATGCCCTTAAAGAGACAGGACTTTTAGATGAAACAAGAATTTATATTAATGCCCATGGAACAAGTACACCTTTAAATGATAAGACTGAAACTTTAGCAATTAAAAAGGCTTTAGGAGATAAAGCCGATAAAGCTATAATAAGCTCTACTAAATCTATGACAGGGCATATGCTTGGGGCTGCTGGTGCAGTAGAAGCAATTGCATCCATATTAGCCCTTAGGGAAGGCGTTATTCCTCCAACCATAGGTTTAACAGAGCCAGACCCAGAATGTGATCTTGATTATGCACCGGGAGAGAAAAAAGAATCGGAGTTAGCTCTTTCCCTATCTATATCCCTAGGCTTTGGAGGACATAATGCTTGCTTAGCCTTTACAAAGGTGGAGGCTTAAAATGAATATAAATGAAGTGAAAGAACTGATTAAGCTCATGAATGATAACAATCTTTCTGTACTTGAGATGTCTGAGGAAGGAAAGATTATTAAGCTTGCAAAGAATTGTTTTTGTGAGAAAGAAGTAGTAAAAAGTACTGAGGTGCAAGAATTAAGGGAGGTAAAGGAAGTAGTCAAGGATGAAGAAGTTAGTGAAGGTGTTGACTATATTACCTCACCAATGGTGGGAGTATTTTATTCAGCAGCATCTCCAGATTCAAAACCCTTTGTTAAGGTTGGAAGTAAGGTGAAAAAGGGTGATGTAATTTGCATTGTAGAGGCTATGAAGCTTTTAAATGAGATATTGGCAGAGCGAGATGGTGAAATAACTGATGTTTACGTCAATAATGAAGAAGTAGTGGAGTTTGGTCAAAAACTCTTCCAAATGAGGTGATAGCTGTGAACAGAGAGGAAATTATGAATATTATTCCCCATAGGGATAATATGCTCTTAATTGATGAGGCAATTGTTGAAAACAATATCGCTAAAGGAAAATATAAGGTTCAAGGAAGTGAATGGTTTTTACAGGGCCATTTTCCAGGTAATCCTGTAGTACCAGGGGTTATTCTCTGTGAAATTATGGCGCAGTCAGCTTCTGTACTGATGTTTAGAGAGGAAACCGAAAATACCACACCTTATTTTACTGGTATTGATAATGTTAGATTTAAAAGCAGTGTCCGTCCTGGTGATGTCTTTGAAACAGAATGTACAATTTTAAAAAAAAGAGGACAATTTTACTTTGCTAGCGGGAAAGGCTTTGTAGAGGGAAAGCTATGTGTAAGCTGTGACTTTTCCTTTGCAATAGTAAGAGGTTAAACTGATGTTTTCTAAGATATTAATTGCTAATAGAGGTGAAATTGCCGTTAGAATCATCCGTGCCTGCAAGGAAATGGGGATATCGACAGTTGCAGTTTATTCTAAGGCAGACTCAGAATCCCTTCATGTTGCCTTAGCGGATGAAGCCTTATGTATAGGCGAAGCCCCAGCCTCAAAAAGCTACTTAAACCAGAACAACATAATAAGTGCTGCATTAGTAACCGGGGCACAGGCAATTTATCCTGGATATGGTTTCTTATCAGAAAATTCCGGGTTTGCGGCTTTATGCCAAAAACTCGGA
>JAEXZL010000008.1 GCA_023451395.1 Bacillota bacterium
ATAAGCCTCTAAATTCCTATCCTCTAAGTTTGAATGGGCACAAGACATCATGAGTTTAATTCTGTTTAATTGATTTACCTCACTGGCACCAGGATCATAATCCACAGGTGTTATATTAGCATAGGGATAAATATTTCTTAAGGCCTTAATCATTCCCTTTCCAGTAACATGATTAGGAAGACAAGCAAAAGGCTGAAGGCAAAGTATATTATCAACACCGGTGTCTAATAGTTCCATCATTTCCGCTGTTAAGAACCATCCTTCACCAGTTTGATTTCCTAAGGATAAAACCTTTGAGGCTTTATTAGCTAAAGCTTCTATCGGCACAGGTTCATTAAATCGCTTGCTATTACTTAGAGCTTCCCTCATGGTTTTTCTATAAAGCTCTATACCTTTTATAACTCCCTTTGAAGCTAATGAGCCAAGCTTTGTTCCGTCTAGATGGCTATAGTTATATACATTATCATAAGCACAATACAAAAAGAAATCTGTAAGGGCAGGTACTACTGCCTCTCCACCTTCCTCTTCAATTATCCTTACGATATCATTATTTGCTACAGGATGAAATTTTACTAATATCTCCCCAACAACACCTACCTTAGGCTTTTTTATGCTCCTTATTTCTAAGGTGTCAAAGTCCTCTATAATATTCCTAGTATTTTCTCTAAACTCCTTAATTCCACCCTTTAGCACATTGCTTTTAGCTATCTCAGCCCATTTTCTATAAAGAGCATTTGCAGCACCCTTCTCCTTTTCGTAGGGCCTTACCTTATAAAGGGTAGTCATAAATATATCCCCATATAAAAGTGCCATAACAGCTTTATTTATAAGCCTTGGTGTAAGCTTAAAGCCCTTTTGCTTCTCATAGCCAATTGTATTTACAGATATTACAGGTATTGTGGCAAAACCCGCTTCTTTCAATGCTTTTTTCAAGAAGCCTATATAGTTTGTAGCTCGGCAGCCGCCACCAGTTTGAGATATTATAACTGATGTATTATTTAAATCATACTTACCAGATTTAAGGGCATGAATTATCTGACCTATAACTATTATTGAAGGATAGCAAGCATCATTATTCACATGTTTTAACCCTTCTTCAATAAAACTTTTATCTTTATTATCCAACACCTCTAAATTATAACCGCTCCCTTTAAAAGCCTCTTCTAGAAACTCAAAGTGAATAGGTGACATTTGTGGAGCTAGAATAGTATGCCTTTTAGCCATTTCCTTTGTAAAAGGAAGCTTTTCATAGCTATACCCTCTTGCTATAGAAGAAACACTTCTATTCTCCCTTTCCTCTATTGCAGCCTTTAAAGATCTAATTCTAATTCTTACAGCCCCTAAATTATTTACCTCATCAATTTTTATAAGGGTAAAAATTTTGTTACTCCCATGAAGGATTTCCTCAACCTGATCAGAGGTAACTGCATCTAAGCCACATCCAAAGGAGTTTAGCTGAATAAGCTCAAGGGCATCCTCCCTTGAAACATACTCCGCAGCATTATACAGCCTTGTATGGTACATCCACTGATCTACTACTCTTAAGGGTCTTTTTAAAACTCCTAAATGAGCCACAGAATCCTCAGTAAGAACTGCCATATCATAACTAGTAATAATATTTGGTAGTCCATGATTTATTTCTGGATCTATATGATAAGGCCTTCCTGCCAACACAATTCCCTTTTTATTTTCCCTATGAAGATATTTAATTACCTCTTCACCTTTTTCTCTAATATCTCTTTTAAAGTTTTCATATTCCTCATAAGCCTTCTCAACAGCCTGTGTTATCTCATTAATATCTATATTTAAGGACTTAAATTCCTCCTGAATTTTCTTAGGAAGTTTCACTCTATTATTTAATGATATAAATGGATTAAGAAACTCTACTACTTTTATAGACAGTTCATCAATATTGTTCTTTATAACCTCAGGATAAGAGGTTACTATAGGACAGTTATAACAATTATTAGCTTTATCGTCCTCTTTATTCTCTATAGGTATACAGGGATAAAAAATTCTTTTAATGCCTTTGTTTATCAAATCTATTATATGACCATGGGCCAGCTTAGCGGGATAGCAGGCAGATTCAGATGGTATTGTTTCTAACCCTTTCTCATAGATATCTTTAGATGAAGGAGCAGAAAGCATAACCCTAAATCCAAGCTCTGTAAAGAGAGTAAACCAAAAAGGATAATTTTCGTAAATATTAAGCACCCTAGGTATACCTAATACTCCTCTTCTTGCCTCTTCAATCTTTAAAGGCTTATAGGAAAAAATCCTTTTATATTTATAATTATACAGATTAGGGACATCCTGCTTCCTATTTACGCCCCCTAAAGGCCTTTCACATCTATTACCGGATATATATTCTTCTCCGGTGCTGAAGCTAGTTACTGTTAGAAGGCAATGGTTTCCGCAGAAGGAACATCTTTTCATTCTTCCCTCATAGGTAAAGGCCATTAACTTCTCTTTTTTAATCAGTGCTGACTCCCTTCCTTCAGTGCTTTTTTCCTTTGCTATAATAGCCGCACCAAAGGCTCCCATAAGTCCTGCTATATCCGGTCTTATTACCTCTATATCCAAAAGTTTCTCAAAGCTCCTAAGCACTGCATCATTGTAAAAAGTTCCCCCTTGGACAATGACCTTTTTCCCTATATCCTCTTTATCTCTGATTTTTATAACCTTATAAAGCGCATTCTTTATAACTGAATAACAAAGTCCAGCGGAAATATCACCTAAAGTAGCCCCTTCCTTCTGTGCCTGCTTCACCTTAGAATTCATAAAAACCGTACACCTTGACCCTAAATCTACCGGAGTCTTTGCAAAAAGTGCCTCTTTTGCAAAATCATCCACAGAGAGCTTTAATGAATTAGCAAAACTTTCAATAAAGGATCCGCAGCCTGAGGAGCAGGCTTCATTAAGCAAAATACTATCAATTACTCCATCCTTAATTTTAAGGCATTTCATATCCTGGCCGCCAATATCTAGTATGAAATCCACCCCAGGTAAAAAGTGCTTCGCAGCTTTGTAATGAGCTACGGTTTCAATTTCTCCCTGATCTATATTTAATGCAGCTTTTATCATTCCTTCTCCATAGCCTGTTATCGCTGAACTTTTAATAAATGCTCCTTTTGGCAATTCAGAATATAATAATTTTAAAGCATATATAACCTGTTCTAAAGGCTTACCTTTGTTACTTCCATAATAGCTATAAAGTATATTATAGTCATCATCCATGAGAATAAGCTTTGTTGTAGTTGACCCCGCGTCTATTCCCAAATAACAAGCTCCTTGAAAATTTCCTATTTCTCTGTAGCAAGCTCTATTTCTTCCATGTCTTTCTCTGAAGTCTTCAAGGTCCTGAGGTTTCCTAAAAAGCGGTTCTATGCCATTAACTTCCATTACCTGTTTTTCCTTTAAAGCCTGGCATCTTAACATGAGATTATTAAAGCTTATTGCTTGTACATTTTCAGCACTATAAGCTGCACCTAAGGCGACAAATAGCTCTGCATTTTCAGGAAAAATAATTTCACCTTCTTTTAGCTTTAAGGTTTCCACAAATCTTTTCCTAAGCTCAGATAAAAAATTTAATGGTCCTCCCAAAAAAGCTACCTTTCCCTTTATTGGTCTTCCACAAGCCAGTCCACTTATTGTTTGATTAACCACAGCCTGAAGTATAGATACAGCAATGTCTTCTTTTCTTGCTCCTTCATTTAATAGAGGTTGTACATCAGTTTTGGCAAATACTCCACATCTGGAAGCTATAGGATAAATGGACTTATAATTCTTCGCCAGTTCATTTATGCCTAAAGCATCTGTTTCAAGGAGGGCTGCCATTTGGTCAATAAAAGCTCCTGTACCTCCAGCACAAGTTCCATTCATCCTCTGTTCCACAGTATGTTCAAAATAAGTTATTTTTGCATCTTCTCCTCCAAGCTCTAATACTACATCTGTTTCAGGAATAACTTTTGAAACACTTTTGCTAGAAGCAATAACCTCTTGAATAAAATCAATATTCAACCATTTTGCAACAGATAGCCCTCCTGATCCAGTGACCATCATCTTAACATAACTTTTTTTCAAAATACTAGCTGCTTCGAAGATAATTTCGATTATTGTGCTTTTAATATCAGAATAATGCCTAAGGTATTTTTTATAAACAAGCTTCTTACTCTTGTTTAATACAACTAATTTAACGGTGGTTGAGCCCACATCTAATCCTAAATAATATAATTCCTCCATATGTTACCTCCTGCTAAAAATAATGAATAAACATTATATATTTGTCAAAAATTAATTATAAGAACATATAAATATTATATCTTAGATAAATAACCTTTTTATAAGGAGTGTACTATGGATTATTTTAATGCCGCCAATGAATGCTACAAAAGCAAAGACTACAAAAAAGCCATAACCTTATATAAAAAAGCTATTGATAACAAAGAAAACGAAGCAAGCTCTTTTTACAATGCAGCAGTATGCTTTATAAAGCTTCAAAAGTATCCCTCTGCAATAAAGCTTCTAACTTCCGCCCTTGCTTTAAAAAAAGAAAGTAAATATTATTTTAATTTAGCCTATTGCTATAGCCAGCTTAGGGATAATAAGAAAGCACTCCAATATTTTAATACTGCATGGTCTCTTGATAATAATGATAAAGAATGTGAAAGAGCCATAAGTCTTATATTAAAAAATATATGTAAGCATCCTTGACTAAAGGATGCTTTACCATTCACCCACAACTATTGGATTTTTATGATCTAAATCAAACTTATCACTATTAAAGTAATTACCTCCTTTGTAAAAGGTGGTATCTATTTTTATCCACTGATTTTCCTCTTGAAGATAAACCTCATTCCATGCATGGCTAATCCATGATATTCCATTGTACCCTTCCCCAGTTACCATCCTCACCTTAAGACCAGCTCCACGACTCATAGCAACGAAAAGACAGGCATAATCAAAACATATACCCTTATTAGTGTTGAATGTTTCTATAGCTCCAGATTTAGAGGAAAAATCATTTTTTAGTATTTTCTCAGCCTTTTCATCATCATATATAACAGTACTGCCAATATAGGTATAAAGAGCACGGGCTTTAGCTCTATCTGTGTCTAGTCCTGCAGTGATTCTTTTTGCCGCTTTATCAATGCTCTCATTACTCTTAATTCCTTCATCTAATGTTACTCCATTATAATATATTATTTGATTATTGTTAAAAGTAACATCCTTAAGCTTTTTAATGTCCTCCCAAGGAGAAGTTCCTGTCCCATCTTCAATCTTTATTTTAAAGGAATTATCTAGCACACTTGGAAGGGATTTGGCAACACTTGAATTTGTAACGGGTATTACAATTTCTTTTGTTATTCCAGTATATAAATTTGATTCAGAAAGAAGCTTATTAAAATCATCATTGATATTTAAAATAGCCACTAGATTTAAAATAAATACTGTAAGTATTAGATTACAAACAGCTCTAGGAAGCTCAACAAGTGCACCTGTAAGGCTTTTGAAAGCTGTGCTCTTATTCTTAACTATATTATTAAGTCCATTTAAAATAGGAAAGAAAATAATTTTATTTAATAGTTTAAAGAAAAAAAATATTATTTCATAGAACAAAGTAGCAATCAAAGGAAATATAATAACATTAGTTAGCCATGGATATTTTGTAAAATAAAGCAATATATCATCTGGTATAAAGTTATATATCCTCTCTAGCTTTCCAGGAAGATATTTTCTTATTACTAATAGTGTAGTGATAAGAGATAATAAAAAGGATAAACTGCTTTCAAAAGCCCTGAGCTCAGATTTATTATAATTATTATTATACTTTTTAATTAACCCCTTTAATATTGGGTATATAAAAATAGTAATTAATATTAGTGATATAATACTTCCATTCATTTTTTAATACTCCTCTGAAAAATCCATTAATCCCTTTGCTACAGATTTACAGATTTCATAGTCATAGCCCTTAGACATTAAATACCCAGTGAGCTTGTTATAGAGCTTATAGTTATCCTGTTCTTTCTTTATAAGTTGAAGATACTTCTTCTCTCCTGCATCATAGGCACTTTTCTCAATAGTTTTCTGGGGTATCTTATCAAGCTCTTCTTTTAATAGTTCTTCATTAATACCTTTGTTTTTCAGATTATAGTATAATTTCTTTTTCCCCTGCTTTTTTATATTATCCTTAATATATGCTTTGATGTATCTTTCATCATTCATAAAATCATATTCTTTTAAAAGATCCATTATTCTACTAACAACCTTTTTTTCATAGCCCCTTTGAATAAGCTTATCCTCTATTTCTTTTTCTGTCTTATATGATTTCTCCAAAACTCTAAAAGCATAAGCCTTTGCCTTTAAAAAATTATCCTCCTCCGCAACTTTTTCTAGTTCCTTTCCATCTACTTCCTGACCTTTAATAAGCTTATATTTATATATTAATTCCAGTGAACAGGCGAAAGAAAACTCCTCATCTATATAGACATTAACCCTATTCTTACTTCTTTTTTGCTCTTCTATCTTAGTAATTATCCCCTTCATTTAATCACTTCCTTATTGGGACTTTAACACATGAATGGTAGGCTCTCTTAAAACAATATTCGCTACTTTATGAATATCCTCCCCTTTAAGCTTCTGAAGTTTCTCCATCTCACTTATAAACTCATAAATATCTTCATCCTCTAAGTTTTGATGTAAAATATAACTTCCAAGCTCCTTTGGATCCTCCAAGGTTGATAGAACAGCTGTTTTATGAACCTTCTTCATAAGCTCCACTGTTTTTTTGTTAAATACTATTTCTTTATTTATTATTCTTCTAATACTCTCTTCAATAGCTTCAATTGTTTCACGAATATTCTCTCTAGATACAGCGGTATATATATATAAGCTTTTAACATTCATGCTCATATCTAAAAAGGTATAAATATCATAAGCCAATCCTCTTTTTTCTCTAAGCTCCCTAAAAAGAATGGAATTAGAACTCTCTCCCAGCTTTAAATTAAGAATCTTAAGAGGAAGCTCCATATCTTTAGGCAAATCATTAAAGGTATATAAGTAGGTTACGGTACTTTGTTCAATATCCTGCTTAAAGGAAGTTCTTATAACATTTTTATTTTTTTCTACTGTTCCTTTATATTTAGAAACCTCTTTTTCTTTCCATGTAGAAAAATATTTTTCCACCTTAGATATAACCTCTTCATGATTATAAGGGGATACTATAGAAATAACACAATTATTTGGCACATAATATTTTTTATAAAAGTCTAAGATTCTCTTTCTACTTAATCTTTGCACACTTGTTTCTGTTCCTGCCACATCATATCTTAAAGGGCTTTCTGCAAAAGCAGCTGACTGTACCTTTTTAAAGCTTAAATCTTCAATATCATCTTTACTTGCCTTTATTTCCGCTGCAATCACTTTCTTTTCTTTCCTAAGCTCCTCACTATTAAAACTTGAATTTATAAGCATATCAGATAAAAGTTCCAGTGATTTTTCCAGCTCTTCTTCTAGAGCTGTTATTCCATAGACGGTACAGTTATAATCTGTATAAGCATTATAATCACCACCTAAAAACTCCAGTTCCTCATTAAGCTCTTCATTACTTCTCTTTATTGTCCCCTTAAAAAGCATGTGCTCAATAAGATGACTTATACCTTTTTCATCTGTTGACTCATACATTGCTCCTACCTTTATACCAGCATTTATTGACACAAGCTGTGTAGCTCTTTTTACAGTTATAAGCTTAAGGCCGTTATCATAGCAATGAGTATATGAGTTAAAACTTAATTTGTTCATTAATTATCTCCTTTATCATAATAACTAACAAGTCTTATATTAAATAATTATAATATATTTATAATTATTTGGAAGTATTTTCATACTATACTTTTTACAATATACCACCATCTACATGAATAATTTGCCCGGTGACATATGAGGAATCATCACTGCAAAGAAAAGCTGCTACCTTAGCAACTTCCTCAGGCATACCTAGTCGTCCTAAGGGAATGTCATTTATCAGTTCATTCTTCTCTTCCATAGACAACCACTTATTCATATCTGTATCTATAACCCCTGGTGATAGCGCATTTACCCGAATATTTGAAGGTCCCAGCTCCTTTGCCATAGCTTTTGTAAAGCCATTAACTGCTGCCTTTGCAGCAGAATATACGCTTTCACAGGAAGCACCGCAGCTTCCCCAAATGGATGATATATTTAAAATAACTCCTGTCTTCCTTTGTAGCATAGGTATTATTGCCTCCTTGGCGGTAATCATAGCACCAAGTAAATCTGTATCTATAAGCTTCTTTATCTCTTTTATTTCCATATCCATAAATAAACCTATATAGGATATACCAGCATTATTTATAAGTATATCTAGCTTACCAAAGGTTTTAGTTGTTCTTTGTATGAGCTCCTTAGCCTCTTCCGCCTCTGTCACATCAGCTTTTATTGCTATGGCTGTTCCTCCCATAGAC
>JAEXZL010000038.1 GCA_023451395.1 Bacillota bacterium
GACAAGGGGAAGCAGTGAGCCTCATTGGTTCTAACGGTTGTGGTAAATCCACATTAATTAAGCTATTAATGGGTCTGGAAAAAGCAGATTCAGGAGCCGCAGAACTGGGAAGCAATACACTTATAGCCTATTTGCCTCAAATTATTACCTTTCCTGATGAGGATAAGACTGTCCTTGAAACCTTTAGAGAGGACATAGTAATAACAGAAGGTAAGGCTAGAGAGTATCTTGCAAAGTACATGTTCTTTGGCGAAGCAGTGTTTAAAAAGGTCATTGGCTTATCTGGTGGAGAAAAGAGCAGATTAAAGCTGGCAATAATTATGTATCATCCAGTAAACCTTTTGATTCTAGATGAACCTACAAATCATTTAGACATTGCCTCCAGAGAAGAGCTGGAAGAGCTTCTTAAGTCTTTTAAAGGGACAATTTTCTTTGTATCCCATGATAGACAGTTTATTAATAATATTGCCACTAGAGTTATAGAGCTTAAGGATGGAAAGCTTAATTCCTATGAAGGAGACTATGAATATTACAGAGAAAAGTCTTCAGAGCTCTTGGCTAAGAAGTTAGAGGAAGTGGAGAGCCTTGATAAAAAGGCTGCCAAAGAAAAGACTAGTGTAGGAAAGACCTCCAACAATAGTAAGGCTTCTAAGGAGATGGTTTCAGGAAATAACTTATGGCGGAAGGAGAAGCTTGAAGGAGATATTGAAAAAAAGGAAGAGGAGCTAAAAGCCATAGCAGAAGAGATAGAAATTTACTTTAATGATTATGAAAGATTAAATAATTTATATGTAGACAAGATAAAAGTGGAGGGAGAGCTGGAGAATCTTATGGAGGAGTATTTTACCTATGGTTAGATGAGTATATCACAAATGACAGTATTGAAATGGATAGGATTTAATTGGAACTAAAAATAAATAAAGTTAGGAGATTGGTTGTATGGAAGTGGATAAGGGCATAATTAAATCAAAATGTCCCAAGTGTGGAGGGGAGATGAAAGAAGGATATATTTATAGTTGCAAGGGAGTAATTTCATGGACGCCTAAGAACGAAAAACCTCCATCATTAGTTTGGGAAACCTCGGACCATGGTATTCAGCTAGGAGAATATAGTTTTTGGAAAAATGGTAAAGCTACTGCAATGAATTGTGAAAGCTGCAAGATGGTTATTATTGAATACGGTGAGAAATAAGTGAATATATTGCTGTTTTTCTTATAGTTATGATGTCTAAGATCCAGATAATTAAAATAGATAAGAGGATGATTGCAGGTTTTCTTATAGAGATTCCATCGTTATTCTTTTAAGACTCATCTCATAATTTGATAGCTATATATTAAATTGGCAATGCAGTTATGCTATAATAATCATCAATTGGAGGTGAAGTGATGACTATAAAGTTTCAATTAAATACAGTTAAGTTTCTTCGCCAGTTTCTAGATAGGAAGAATAATACTATCCCTATAGTGGAATATTCACCTAACAAAGCAGAATTTACTGAAGGAAATATTGTGCCTCTTCCTAGGAATTCTCCTGAGAGTCAAGGGGTAGCATCATCTCTTATAGGAGAATATTTTAAAGAGCTTTGGGAGAAGACAGAAGGAAAGCTTCACTCTGCAATGGTTATTAAAAATGATAATGTCATAGCAGAATGTGATTTTTCACCCTATACTAGTAAGGTTTGGCATGAGGTTTTTTCTCTCACTAAGAGTGTTACCGGGCTGGCTATTGGACTTTTAGTGGAGGAGGGAAAGCTTTCTCTTGATGAAAAGATAGTTAAGATTTTTGAAGAGCAATCCTCACCTGTGATTAAACTGAAGCTTAGAAATCTTACGGTAGAGCACCTGTTGAATATGACTAGTGGAGTAGACTTTAATGAGGTTGGAGCAATAGTTGAAAGCGATTGGATTAAGGGGTTTTTAGATGCCAGTCTTAAATTTGAGCCTGGTACTAAATTCATGTATAACAGCATGAATTCCTATATGCTAGCTGCAATAGTTAAGAATAAGGCAGGAGTTGGTATTACAGAATATTTAAAAACCAGGATTTTTGATCCAATGGACATTTATTGCTATCATTGGGAAAAATGTCCTAAGGGCATTGAAAAGGGTGGCTGGGGTTTATATATGCTTTTGGAAGACATGGCTAAGCTGGGTGCTCTTTACTTAAATAAAGGGGCTTGGAAGGGAAAGCAGCTTATCTCTAAGGACTGGATGGAGACAGCTTCTAAAAAGCAGGCAGAGGTTGATGAAACTGTAAGCTCCTATGATTATGGGTATCATGTGTGGGTAGGAGAGAATCCTAATGCAGTAATCCTAAATGGTATGTTTGGCCAGAATGTCATAGCTTTTCCTGACAGCGGCATTGTAGCGGCAGTGACTGGAGGAGAGAACTTCATGTTCCATGGAAGTGATTTCTTCAATGTCAGCGAAAAATATTTAGCTAAGGTGGAGGAGGTTAAGCCTACTTTTTCTTCAAAAATAAGCTATAAGCTGCTTTGTAGGGACTTAAAGGACATTTGTCATAAGGATACCTACTTAGTGAAGAAGCCCTTTAAAAAGTATCTTAGGCACATTGATGGTTTATCCTATGAGTATGAAAATGTTGGTTCTATAGGTATTGTTCCTATATTTGTACAGATGGTTCAAAATAACTATACAAAAGGGATAAGGACAGTAGAATTTTCTTCTATTGGAGATAGGCTTTTAATAACCTTCCAAGAGGGAGAGGTATTATATAAAATACCTATAGGCTTTGGATACTATGAAGACAGCAAAATAAATGTTAATGGAGAAGTATATCTTATAAAAGCCATTGGCATCTTTGGTAAAAATGAAGATGATTTGCTAACCTTAAAGGTTAAGCTGGTATTTCCTGAGCTATCTAATACAAGATTCATACGTTTTTATTTCAATGGTGATGAGATTATTAGCCGATGGAATGAGGAGCCAGGGATAGAATATATAGTAAACCTTATGGATACCTATAATGATATGGAGGCAAAAGCAAATATCCTTGATTTAGTTACTGGAAAGTTGGATATGGAACTTATACAATATCTCATAAAACATGTATTAGAGCCTGAACTAAAGGGAAGGCTAATAAAGAAAAAAGAAGAAATTATCTAGATAATAAAAGAATGGGACAGAGCCTTTAAGGTTCTGTCCCATATTAATTTAGTGATTTCCGCAGTTTCCGTGACCGCAGCTTCCCTGACCACAACTCTCATGGTGATGGTGCTCATGATGATGGTGGTTGCAGGTAGCATCAGAATTATATGAAAGATTGTTTGCTAATAATGCAGAAACTGCAGCATCAGTTTTTCCAGAAACTCCGCCGTAAAGAGTAATCCCTGCTGTTGAAAGTGCCTGCTTTGCTCCTCCACCTATGCCACCGCAGATGAGCGTATCTACCTCTAGCTGCTTCAATAATTCAGCTAAGGCACCATGACCGCTACCAGCAGTATCAACAATTTTTTCTTCTACTACTTTATCATTTTCGATAGTGTAAAGCTTAAATTGTTCAGTGTGACCAAAGTGTTGAAATACCTCTCCATTATCATAGGTTACAGCAATTTTCATGTTAATCATCTCCATTTTTGATTTCTAACTTAGCTCTTCTTTTATTACAGTGATTACAGCCACAGCCAAGCTTTTCTCCCTGGCAGAGGATATATTCACCACCCTCTATACGGAGTTCATGACCATTAATCATGCACTCTGCAAGTTTTACTCTTGCACTATTATAAATAGCTTGGGCTGTTGTTCTTGCTACTCCCATACTCTCTGCACAGGCCTCCTGACTCATACCTTCTAAGTCAATTAATCTAATAGCCTCATATTCGTCTAGAGTCATGGTGATAACCTTTATGTTTTCACCTGTTGTTTCAGTAGGAGCAAAGCTTCGATTTTGGGGAAGAGCGCATATTCGTCTTCTTTTCAATGGTCTAGGCATTTAATCACCTTCTAAAAGAATTTTGGCATATGCCATTAATAAAAGCATACTCTCATTAATGGCATATGTCAATAACGCACCTCTAGTACTATATGTCTAAAGTGCATATTTTTATAATCATATAAAATATTACATTATTTGAATAATTAGTATTATAATTATTTATAAGGCACATAAAAAGTTAAGGGGGCTTTGACTTATGGATATCTTTATTAAAGTGACAATTATATACTCTGTATTTGCCACATACTTTTTCATGTTTTGCTTGAGAGCAATCTTTAAAAGCAAGGGTAAGGTACATGCTTTTTTAACAGTTTTATTTTTTATTATTTATTTTGTTTCTTTTTATTATGTTCAGGGAAAAGCGCCGTCAGAATTAAAGAATTGGTATTTAATTGATTCAATACTTTGTATTATCTCTGGCTTGGGATCATTAGCTTTAGTATATGATATCTACAAAAAATCAAAGGCTATTCTTTATAAATTTAAAGCTAATAAAAACTGATAAAAAAAGCTTTTTAAATCTATACCTAGAGACATATAATTCTGAGGTTATGAGGAGATAAGAATGATAATAAGAGTATATAAAGAAGAGAATATAAAGAAGAGGTGATTGCTATAGTAAGATTAGAAAAGATGACCAAGGCTGATTTTGATCACTATATATCAATTGCAGTTAATGCTTATGCCATTGAAAAAGTTAAAGCAGGTACATGGATAGAAGATGAAGCCTATAAACTATCGGAAGAATCGTTCAAAAAATTACTACCAAATGATATAGAGACAGAAAGACAGTATCTTTATTCGATTTTGGATAATGATAAAAAAATCAAGGTAGGTTATTTATGGATTGAGGTAAGTGAAAGCTTAATAGGTAAGAGTGCCTTTATATTCGATTTTTTAATCCTCGAAGAGTTTCGTGGTAAAGGATATGGGACTCAATCGATGCTTGCACTGGAGGATGAAGCAAAAAACCATAAGATAAGTAAAGTATCATTACATGTATTTGCACAGAATAAGAGAGCTATTGGCTTATATGAGAAGGTTGGCTTTAAAAGTACTGATATTAATATGTCTAAGTATATTTAATAAACAAAGGATTACCGGCAGAATTTTTTATACAGGGGATGGAGACAATATACAGGTACAGGTAGATTTTTTCTGGGGGTATAATGTATAACTAAAAATATATAAGAAAAATTTGTAGGAGTTGATGTCATGAAAGATAATAAAAAGGCTAATAGGCTTTTAGCGGAAAAAAGCCCATATCTTCTTCAACATTCTTATAATCCAGTACAGTGGTATCCCTGGTGTGAAGAGGCTTTTGAAAAAGCAAAAGCAGAAGATAAACCTATTTTTCTTAGCATTGGATATAGTACTTGTCACTGGTGCCATGTTATGGCCCATGAATCCTTTGAGGATGAAGAGGTAGCGGAAATCTTAAACAAATATTTTGTTTCAATAAAGGTTGATAGAGAGGAAAGGCCGGATATAGATAGCGTTTATATGACTGTATGCCAAGCATTAACAGGGCAGGGAGGATGGCCCCTTACAATATTAATGACACCGGAGCAGAAACCTTTTTATGCTGGAACTTATTTTCCTAAAAAATCTAGATATAATATGCCTGGACTTATAGATGTTTTACTATCTGCTGCAGAGCAGTGGAGTACTGAAAAGGAGAGGCTTAAGAAATCGGGAGATAGGATTATACGGGAATTAAACAAGTTTTTTGTTTCCTCTAGTGAGAAAGGATCTTTATCAAAAGAGATATTGAGTAGGGGGTATGATCAGCTTTCAAAAAGCTTTGATGCTGTATATGGAGGCTTTGGTTCATCGCCTAAATTCCCAGTGCCCCATAAGCTTATGTTTCTTCTTAGATATTATAAGGACTTTCAAGAACCCTATGCTCTAGAGATGGTGGAAAAAACCCTGGAGGGTATGTATAAGGGAGGGATCTTTGATCATATAGCTGGTGGCTTTTCCAGATATTCTGTAGATAGAAAGTGGCTTGTGCCTCATTTTGAAAAAATGCTCTATGATAATGCCCTATTAACTATAGCATACCTAGAAGCTTATGAGCTTACAGGCAATGAGCTTTATAAGAACGTAGCAGTTTCTACTCTTAATTATATCTTTAATAATCTTACCTCTAAAGAAGGTGGCTTTTTCTGCGCAGAAGATGCTGATAGCGAGGGTGAAGAAGGAAAGTATTATCTTTTTTCTCAAAGGGAAATAACAGATATTTTAGGAGAAGAGGATGGAGAGTACTTTAATGAGTATTTTGATATAAGCTTAAAAGGAAATTTTGAAGGGAGGAATATCCCCAATCTTCTTCATAAAGAGAAGCCTCAGGAGAAGGATGCTAAAATAACTAAAATAACTAAAAAGCTTCAGGAATACAGAAGTAAAAGATATAGTCTTCATAAGGAAGATAAAAACCTAACATCATGGAATGGGCTTATACTGGCGGCTCTAGGACTTGCTTATAGGCTGCTTGGTGATGATATATACTTATCCTATGGTGAAAATGCCGTGAATTTTATATTTAAAAATCTTATAGATTCAGAGGGCAGGCTTATGGCAAGATATAGGGAAAGGGATATAAAGCATAAGGCTTATTTAGAGGATTATGCCTTCTTAGTTTATGGACTTATAGAACTCTATGAGGCTTCCTATAATATAAATTTTCTTAGTAAGGCTATAACTCTTACAGAGCAGATGATGGATATATTCTTGGACAAGGAACAGGGCGGTTATTATCTTTATGGGAATGATGGAGAAAGGCTAATAGCCAGACCTAAGGAGCTATATGACGGTGCAATACCCTCAGGAAATTCTGTAATAGCTTTTAATCTCATAAGACTAGCAAGACTTACTGGACGTGCAGATTTAGAAGAGGAAGCAGAAAAACAGCTTAGCTACATGGCGGGTACTATGGAAGGGTATGAAATGAATTATAGCTTTTTCTTAACCGCTGCATCCTTAGCATTAGGTGAGAGTAGAGAGCTTGTATGTGTTCTTAAGGATAAACAGGAAGAAAAGGATCTAATAGAGTACTTAAGAGGGATAAGGGACTTTAACATTACAGTAGTGGTAAAAAATCAAGAGAACAAGGAAGATATAGAAGAGCTGCTTCCCTTTACTAAGGAATATGATTATATAAATGGAGAAGCTGCCTATTATTTATGCAAGGGAAATGTTTGTTTAGAGCCTGTTAATAAGCTGGAGCTCTTAAAACTATAGAGAAAAAATTAAAATATGAAGGATTAGAAATCTTCAAATCTACTAATAATAGGTTTGAGGCTTTCTTTTTTATTCAGTGAGAAGCTTATAGTGATAGTTTTATAACTGTAATTATAATTATAGCTGGTAAATAATTTATTTTATAGGATATTTTATCTAGTTAATACCTCTTATAAAAAGATTTTGTAAATATTATAAGCATTAAGTGAATAAAATGTATGAAAATAATTAATAATCATTATTTAATAAAAATAGGTATTGACAATATACCCATGGGGGTATAGAATGTGATTAAGATAAGAATTATTAAAAAGAGGCGATTATATGAAATACAATCCTCAAGTAAAAAATAGAGTAAAAAGAATAGAAGGTCAGATCAGGGGAATCCTAAACATGATGGAAGTTGATAAGGAATGCAAGGATATCGTAATTCAGCTTTCAGCAGTACGCTCAGCAGTGGACAAAACCATAGGACTTATTGTCAGTGAGAATTTGGTTCAGTGTGTTGTAGATGGTGACAAGAGCGATGAAAAAGCTCAGAAGCTTATACAGGATGCGGTAAATCTGTTAGTTAAAAGCAGATAACGTTAAAGAGTGACTGAAGTTTCAATAGGAAAAATAAAATAAACATGTGAAATAAATTAAACATGTTTTTATTTTTAAAAAAAATATACCCCATAGGGGTAAAGGTTGAGTAGAGGAGAAGTGCCATGGAGTATTTAAATTACATAATTCTTGCTTTAGGAATAGGATATATCCTTTGGAGGCTTATGCCTGCTAAAGGAGTAAATCAGATTACTACTGGAGAATTAAGAAAAGTGATAAAAGATAAGGATAAGCAGTTTGTTGATGTAAGAACCGTGGATGAGTTTAGAGGCAATAAAATATCTGGCTTCAAAAATATACCTTTAAATGAACTTAAAGAAAAGGGAAATAGCCTTAATAAAGATAAAGAGGTTGTGGTTATATGCCAAAGTGGCATGAGAAGCAGCCAAGCTTGCAGGCTTCTAAAGAAAATGGGTTTTAAAGAGGTTACAAATGTTAAGGGCGGCATGAGCGCTTGGTAAATATGAAAATAAAAATAAGTATAATAAAAAATAATAATTAATATTGGAGGAAAAAATGAAAGAAATAACTGCAAAAGAAGTAGAAAACTTATTAAATGAGGGAAAGAAGTTAAATATTATAGATGTTCGTGAAGTAGGTGAGGTTTCTCAGGGTAAAATACCTGGAGCTGTTAATATACCTCTAGGAGTAATACCTGCAAGAACTATGGATCTAGATAGAAACACAGAATATGTAATGGTATGCCGTTCTGGCGGAAGAAGTGCTCAGGCAACAAGTTTTCTTGAAGCTCAAGGTTTTAAGGTAATTAATATGAGGGGCGGAATGCTTGACTGGAAGGGTAAAACCGAATAATTTTTTAAATAAAACATACCCCTTTGGGGTATGTTCCTGGAGGTATTATGAAGGAATTAAATGCACACTTAATTTTAGATGCTAAGGGTTTAGCGTGTCCAATGCCTATTGTAAAAACTAGAAAAGCTATTAAAGATATAGATGAAGGACAGATATTAGAGGTTCAGGCTACAGATAAGGGATCAAAAACTGATATTAAGGCTTGGGCTGAAAATACAGGAAATCAATATTTAGGAACTATTGAAGATGGTAAAGTTTTAAAGCATTATTTAAGAAAAGGTTCTAGTGAAGAAGCGGTGGAAAAAAAGCATCCTGTGATTATCAATAATGATGATTTTGAAAGAAAACTTTTAGAAAAAGATGATATTGTTGTTATAGATGTAAGAGAAGAGGCGGAATATAGGTTTAGTCATATCCCAGAAGCCATTTCTATACCCCTAGGGGAATTAGAAGACCATTTAAAGGAGCTGGATAAAGAGAAGGACTTATATGTTATATGCCGCACTGGAAGCAGAAGTGATTTAGCTGCTCAAAGGCTTTCAAAAGAAGGCTTTACAAGGGTAATAAATGTTATACCTGGTATGAGCAATTGGACTGGAGAAAAAACAGGAATAAATCATGAAGCATTATAAAATAAATGAAAAAAATATAGAAAATAAGGAGCTTTAAAAATGAATAAAAAAGTAGCGATAATTGCCAGCAATGGAGGACTATTTGAAGGATACAAGGTTTTTAATATAGCAAATGCAGCAGCTGCCACAGATATGGACGTAGAGATATTTTTCACTTTTGAAGGACTTAATCTAATTCATAAAGACATGGCAGGTAATCTACCTTTACCTGAAGGAAAAGAACATTATGCGGAAGGGTTTCAGAAGGCACAAGTTCCTTCTATTCCAGAACTAGCTTCTATGGCTCTAGAAATGGGAGTTAAATTCATAGGCTGTCAGATGACTATGGATGTAATGGGACTTGACAAGGAAGTGTTTATGGAAGGAATTGAGGTAGGCGGAGCTGTAACCTTTTTAGAATATGCTAAGGATGCAGATATTACCTTGAGTTTTTAGTAAAAAAATTTGAAAAAAATATACCTAGGGGGGTATTTATTAAGATGAATATTAGAAAAGTTAAAGCAGAGGAAATAACAAAAAAAGTATTTAATAAGGAAAAATTATTTATATTAGATGTTCGTAATAGAGATGAATTTAAGGATTGGAAAATAGAAGGGGAAAAATTTACCCATTTAAATATGCCTTACTTTGAACTTTTAGACGGAGTAGATAGTATAAAGGAGCATCTTCCTAAGGATGAGGAAATTCTTGTGGTTTGTGCTAAGGAAGGCTCTTCGGTGATGATAGCAGAAATGCTTCAGGAGGAAGGATATAAAGCTTCATACCTAGAAGGCGGAATGAAGAACTGGAGTGAGCATCTAGAGCCCGTAAAAATAGCAGATTTAAAGGATGGTGGAGAGCTTTATCAGTTTGTACGTATAGGAAAGGGATGTTTATCCTATATGGTAATTTCTGAAGGAGAGGCAGCTATAATAGATGCTACAAGAATGGTTGAAGTTTTTATTAACTTTGCTAGGGAAAAGAGAGTAAAAATCACTCAAGTCTTTGACACCCATTTACATGCAGATCACATTTCTGGAGGAAGACTTATAGCAGAGAAAACAGGGGCTTCCTACTGGCTCCCCCCAAAGGATGCAGAGGAGGTAACCTTTAGTTACAATTCCCTTGAGGATGGTAATGAAGTGGTAATTGGTAAATCATCAATAAAGATACAGGCTCTCTACACACCAGGACATACTATAGGCTCTACTTCCTTTATAGTTGATGATAGCTTCTTATTAACAGGGGATATACTGTTCATTGATTCCATAGGAAGACCTGATTTAGCAGGCCTTGCAGAGGATTGGGTAGGCGATTTAAGAAAAAGTCTTTATAAGAGTTACAGAGATCTATCCTCAGAACTTGTTGTTTTACCAGCTCACTTTATGATTATAGAAGAGTTAAATGAAGACGGAAGTGTTGCTGAAAGATTAGGCAAGCTTTTTGAAAAAAATCATGGACTTAATATTAAAGATGAAGAAGAATTTAGAACAATGGTTACTAAAAATCTACCACCTCAGCCTAACTCTTACAAAGAGATACGCCAAACAAATATGGGGAAAATAAGCCCAGAGGAAGAGCGTCAGAGAGAGATGGAAATTGGACCAAACCGCTGTGCTATAAGATAAATATAAAATTCGGAGGATATTAATAATGGAAATAGCAAAAATTTTAGATGCAAAAGGATTAGCTTGTCCTATGCCTATAGTAAAAACGAAAAAAGCTATTAATGAAATTGAAATAGGTGAAATATTAGAGGTTCATGCTACTGATAAGGGTGCTGTAAATGACTTACCTGCATGGGCAAAGGCAGTAGGGCATGAAATCATAGATACCAAAGAAGAAGGAAATATATTAAAATTTTGGATTAAAAAGAATTAGTGTTTAAGGGAACCCTTTTTAAGGGCTTCCCT
>JAEXZL010000219.1 GCA_023451395.1 Bacillota bacterium
CTTCAAATGAGAAAACAAACCCTGGGGTGAAGCCAGTGGCTGTCCACCTAAAGAGCCCAGCTTCAAAGCTAGAATTTTGAAGCAAGTTAGTGGATCTGATTGGTGTTAGGATTACATTATCAATAGATAATAGATTAACTTGTTGAGTCCCCTCACCTTTGCTTAGTAAAAGACGAGCATAAGCAGCTTCCCTTGGAGGAATATCTGTGATGTCGTAATAGGTAATTCTCGTTCTTCCATCTACAACATCCGTTGAAATAAAACCTGAAAGTCCTGCTCCTATTATCCTATGACTCTCATCTAGCCACAATACCTGTACTACTAGGTTCCCTACAACACCAAGTTGACTACTAACTGAAGATACATAAGTTATGAAGCTTAGGAATAGGGGATGAAAATTATTCTTACTTAATGGTACATCTTGAGATAAACTGGCTACTCCAGAGCCTAAATTTGCC
Organism: Bacillota bacterium; assembly: GCA_023451395.1. Lineage (GTDB taxonomy): Bacteria > Bacillota > Clostridia > Clostridiales > Clostridiaceae > JAEXZL01. The sequence continues at coordinate 459 of JAEXZL010000219.1, forward strand.
ACCTGTGTTCCTTCGGCGGGATTGGTATTACCAGACCTTGCATTGTTCGTGGTCCAAAAGACCATATCGTTTTCAAAACTGTGATTTTGAATTAAATTTCCTTGCCTTTTATTTTCATCTGATTCTGAATGATTAGACTCACAATCCTTAGAGTTCCTTGGAGAAAAAGTCTCTGAGTTATAATAATTTTTTTCATCTTGCATTTCTGTGATGCACTCCTTTCGATAGTATATTACATAATATTCGAAAAAGGTTTTGCTTGTTCCGAAATAAGATTTAATAATATTAAATTTTTATAATATAAAATAATGATAAATTAAATGTTTATACAGAATTCTATATAATTTAGAAGAAGATTAACTAAATAAAAATAATTGCTAATGTACATACTATAGGTATATAGATGAATTATAGGGAGGAGATGCAAAATAAGTTTGAGAAGGAGAAAGTTAATCTTATTTTTTCTAGTAGTACTTTTTTTTAGTGTATTAATTATTCCAGATTCTGCTCATTCAGCGGAGGTTAACAATAGGCCAAAGATTAAGGATAGAAAAAAGCAGAAAGAAAACAATGATAATATTCCACAGGAGGAGCAAGTCAAAGAAAAGATTATTTTATTAGATCCAGGTCATGGAGGCTATGATGGAGGAGCTATATCTAAGAATGGAACAGTAGAAAAGGATATAAACCTTTCAATATCTTTAAAGCTTAGAACTCAGCTGGAAAAACAGGGCTTTAAAGTACATATGACTAGAGAGAAGGATGAGAGTTTAAATACGTTGAAACCTTCCTCTAAAAAGGTAGAGGATCTTACTAACAGGTGTAAAAAGAAGAGAGAGGTTCAGTGTGATATGTTTATAAGTATTCATCAAAATACCTTCCCTAAGGGAGCTGTGAAAGGAGCTCAGGTCTGGTATTCAAACTTTGAGGAAAGTAAATATTTAGCTCATAGCATACAAACTTCCCTTCGTGAGAATGTTGATACTTCAAATAAAAGAATTGAAAAGCCAGCCTTAGACAGCTATAGAATTTTAAGAGATGGCTATGAAGCTCCTTCAGTACTGGTAGAGTGTGGATTCATAACAAATTATGATGAGGAACAGAAACTAAAAAGTGATAGCTATCAGGAAAAGCTGGCAGAAGCTATAGTAATAGGGGTAAAGAATTACTATGAGGAGTATGATAAACGAAATATGCCTCCGGAATAAGCATATGCATGAATATATTATTTCCGGGGTAATAATTATAACAGAGGAAGAAATGAATATTCTTCCTCTGTTTTTTATCTCTGAGATATTTAAGACATCTAGTTAATTATTGCTGTGGTACCTTCTTCTAAAATAATCCACCAGCTTTTCCCCTTTAGGATACTTACATCTTGTCCATGGTAATCCTTTAAATTAACCCTTCCATTGCTCTCTGAAGTCCATTTTACTGAGGCGGATTTCCCACCAGAACATATTATAGCATTTCCAGCTTCATTGTTGGTGGTATTATAGTCCTTTTTTACAAATTGAAGGATTATATTAGAAACCCTTGGTCTTGGAGAGTCATTATTATCTTCCATATATTCGTAGGAGCCTTCATTGTAGATAAAAGAAGTTGAAGACCCTGGAGCAAACTCCACAAAAACAAGCTCTGCCCTGCCTTTGTAATATATGGGAACTTCTCTGGAGTTAGAAAAAAACTTAAGAGGAGTAAGCTCTTCTATAGGGATGGGAGTAATGGTTCCAGCCACATCTAAAAAGTTTGTAGTCTCATTAAAGAACACAGCTTTATAAAAGGAATCTTTAATACTCTCATCATATTTTTCATAGATAATATCACCTTGATTTTCTACAAACATTGAAGCAGAAGTACCCTCTGGATACCTTATTTGAAAGACATGATCTCTGCTTATCACCGGTTGGACGCTCTCACCGGTAGTGGGGGAAACATCTATGGCATTTCCTTGAGGGAGTTTATAGGTTTTTTGATACTTTAAGTAATTTAGACCACAGTATAGACAGATAAGGATCAAAGTGGTTATTAGAAAATATATAAGAAAATTATAAACATTATTATCGAAATTTGACTTCACAGTTACCGTCCTTTCAAAGTTCCTTACTTTATAAATTATAGTCACCTTTTTAACAATATATGCAATAAAAGGGCGTGAAAAATGATTAATAAGTAAATTGTGGAAAAGTTCCCCTTAATGTATTGAAAGGAATATTATGGTATGTTAATATGAGTTGGGGAGATGGACTAATCCATTAATCCATTTAGGAGAGATTATAATGGAAATTAAGTTAAATAAAAGTAATGGGGTACCTCTTTATATTCAAGTTAAAAGACAAATAATGGATATGATTGCTTCTGAGAGCTTAAAGGTAGGCTATAAGATGCCTACCGAGAGGGAATTATCTAAGAATCTCAACATAAGCAGGAATACCATCAGTTCTGCCTACAAAGAACTGGAACTAGAAGGGGTATTAAAATCCTTTCAAGGGAAGGGAACCTTTGTTGCAGAACAAAATACAGCATGGAAGACTAGAGATTCCAAGGAGAAAATTTATAAGTTTCTAGATCTAGCCTTTGAAGAGGCCATTGAAAGTGGTATGGACCATAAAGATTTTTTAGAATTAGTTGGAATTTATACCGAGGATAAGGTTGAAAGAATGAATAGGATTAAAGCCATATATGTTGAGTGCAATGTAGAACAGTCAAGAATGTTTAGCAGACAGCTTAGTGATTCAACAAATATGACAGTAGTACCCATTACATTAAATGACTTAAGAAGTATGAATGACAGTACAAAAAAAGCAGTAGAAAACAGCCAAATTATTGTATCTACCTTTAATCATGTCAATGAGGTTACAAGACTGACCTCAGGCTTTAGTAAGGAGATATTAGGTGTTGCAATTAATGCAGATATAGGTACTATTGTTAAGATTGCTAGATACCCTGCTAACACAAGATTTGGTTTTTTTTGCATGTCTGAAGAATTTATGTTTAAGATTAAGCAAGCATTAGAGGAGGCGGGATTAGGAGATATAAACATAATCTATTCAAACAGCTTTGATAATAAGGAGGTTAAATCTATTATAGAGTCCTCGGATGTTTTATTGGTTTCACCTGGACGCTATAAGGATATCGCAGAAATTAATATGGATAATAAAGACATAATAAAATTTATATATAGCCTAGATGATGGATCAGTTAAAGCTCTTAAATCAAAGATTGTTGAGTTAAATATTCCTATTTAATTATTGGAGGTAATAAGAATGAATAAAAAGACACTGATTCTAGGAGTTATAGGCGCAGATTGCCATGCTGTTGGTAATAAGATCCTGGAATATGGACTTACAGAAGCAGGATTTAATGTTGTAAATATAGGGGTGATATCACCTCAGGAGGATTTTATTAATGCTGCTTTAGAGACAGATGCAAAGGTTATCATGGTTTCCTCCCTTTATGGTCATGGGGAAATAGATTGTAGAGGTATGAGGGAAAAATGTTTGGAGGCAGGTCTTAAGGATGTGCTGCTTTATGTTGGGGGAAACATTGTAGTAGGTAAACAGAATTGGGAAGAGGTATACGAAAGATTCAAGGCTATGGGCTTTGATAGAGTATATCCACCTGGAACAAGCATTGAAACAGCGGTGGAGGATTTAAAGAGGGATTTATGCCTTCAATAAAATGGAGTGATGTTTTATGAATGCCTATCTGCTTATTGATTTTGGAAGTACCTATACAAAGCTTACTGCAGTTGATGTAGATAAGGAAGAAATACTGGCAACAGCCAAAGCTATAACCACTATTGAAAAGGATATCATGATTGGATTTAACAAAGCTTTTAATATCCTTCAGGAAAAGCTAAAGGACAAGGATGTAATTTACCTTAGAAAGTTAGCCTGTTCCTCAGCAGCTGGTGGATTAAAGATGGTAGCTATTGGGCTTGTACCTGAGCTTACAGCGGAGGCGGCAAAGAGAGCAGCCTTAGGGGCAGGTGCTAGAGTAATAAAGACTTTTAGTTTTGAGCTTACAGAGGATGAAATAGAAGAAATAAGAGAGCTGAAAGTTGACATCATACTTTTAGCTGGTGGCACTGATGGGGGAAACAAGGACTGTATCATGCATAATGCCATGCTTTTGGCTGAAAGTAATCTTATGATTCCGATAGTAGTTGCTGGCAATAAGGTGGCTGTGCCTGCTATAAGAGAAGCTTTTAAGAGAAAAAATATTATTTACGCTATATGTGATAATGTAATGCCAAGGCTAAACTCTTTAAAGGTAGAACCTGCTAGAGAAGAAATTAGAAAAATTTTCATGGAGAGAATCGTACAAGCTAAAGGCTTAAAAAATGCTGAGGAGTTTACAAATGGTATCTTAATGCCAACACCTGCAGCAGTTCTTGAGGCAGCAAGGGTACTCAGCGAGGGAAGTGACTTAGAAGAAGGCCTAGGTGAGATTATTGTTATGGATATTGGAGGGGCTACTACGGATATACACTCTATAGCTAAGGGAGAGCCTTCAAAGCCAGGGGTAAATTTAAGAGGTCTAGAAGAACCCTATGCTAAAAGAACCGTAGAAGGTGATTTAGGAATGAGGTACTCTGCCCTCTCTTTGTGGGAGGCAGTAGGAAGCAGAAAAATAAAGAAATATCTCAAGAACAAAGAAAGAAATATAGAGGAAGGATGCCTCCTTCGGCAGAAAGATATCATGTATATTCCTGAGGATGAGGATGAAAGAGACTTTGATGAGGCTATGGCAATGAGTGCAATAGATACTGCTATGGAAAGACATTGCGGATATCTAGAGGCTAACTATTCTCCAATGGGGATGGTCTATAATCAGATAGGTAAGGATCTTATGGAGACGGAGTATGTTATAGGAACCGGAGGGGTAATAGTTCATAGCTCAATGCCTAAAAGAATATTGGAAGCATCGATTTTCAATACTGAAAATATAAATTCATTAAAGCCGAGACATCCTAAGTTTTTGATTGATAGTGAATATATTCTATCTGCCATGGGTCTCTTAAGTAGAGAACTGCCGGATATGTCGGTGCGGATTATGAAAAAATATCTTAAGCTGTTATAAATTATGAAAGTTAGGGGATATAAAAGTGAAACTTATAAATAAAAAATGGAGTGAAGATGAGTTTTTTAAAGTAAGAGAAGAGGTTTTAAATCACTGGACTACTGGTAAGGATGTTAATCTCCAGGAGGCAGTGGATTATCTTAAAAAAGTACCTGAACATAAAAGCTTTCCTAAGAAGCTAATAAAAGCAAAAGAGGAAGGAATTACTCTAGCACAGCCTAGAGCTGGAGTTGCTTTAATTGAAGAACATATAAATCTTCTCACTTATCTTCAAAATCAGGGAGAGGCGGATTTACTACCATCCACAATAGATAGCTATACAAGACAGAATCGTTATGATGAGTGTGAAATTGGTATAAAAGAAAGCCGACTCACTGGAAGATCCTTATTAAATGGATTTCCAGTGGTAAATCATGGAGTTCATGGTTGCAGAAAGGTTTTTGAAGAAATAGGCTTACCAATACAAGCAAGACATGGTACACCAGATGGAAGACTTTTAGCAGAAATTATTCATGCATCAGGATGGACTTCCAACGAAGGAGGGGGTATTTCCTATAATATACCTTATGCTAAGAGCGTAACCCTTGAAAAATCTATACTAGATTGGCAGTATTGTGATAGGCTTGTAGGC
>JAEXZL010000075.1 GCA_023451395.1 Bacillota bacterium
CCCTAATGTGAGAAGCTCTACCTCTTTTTCCTTTTGAAATAAAATTGGCCCCTTACTTGATACTGTAGCCATATCAATGCCACTTGGTTTCCCATGAGCATAGATTTCAGCAATTTGAACCAATGAAAATAGCTCCTTTTCTGAAAGCCTTTGTCCAAATAAGGAAAACAAGCCCCTTACAATGGCAGTAGCAACGGAGGCACTAGAACCTAGTCCCCGTCCTAAAGGGACGGATGAATCTATTTGTATGCTTAATCCCTCCATTGGTTTATTTAATTTATGCAGTGTTTCTTTAATGCACTCTAAAATACCATTCATTTTCATAGGCATTCTTTCAATAGGACCTGAATAAATATCCGATTGAAATCCAAATTTTCCAAGGGATCTTTCTATAACAGCCCTTACCTTAAGAGGGAATGGAATGGCAATAGCTGGTTTTCCATATACAACTGCATGCTCACCAACTAAAATCAACTTGCTATGTGCCTCTCCCACAGCTATCTTATTGGTAACTGTCTTCATTTAAATCCCTCCTTTACTCCCTGCTATACCTTAACTGCGTTCTTTATATTAATTCACCCTCCTATTTGGAGGTTCTATCATCTAGTCTAAAAATATGCTATCATGATGAAATAGATTTGTAAATGATAAAGATTATTAAACAATAATAAATTATAATTATAATACCCCTTTCAATCAAGGAAAAGTATAAATATAGATGTAAATATTTTGGAAACACCCCATGGTCTTATATAAGCAATAAAATCACCATCTAAAAGGATTAGGCATATTATAATTTTATAGAACTATGAAAGGAATAAATAAAATGCACCATTTTTATAGGAGCTATCCTTATTTCTTAAGCGCACCAATATATAGCTCATTTATTATGTATGGATATCCCTTCTCTTATTATTCTAATGTACCTCAGTATAACTGGGATTATTCCAGACAAGCTAATAAGCAATTCATTCCCTATACAAATGAAGAAAATTATACTTCAAGAACTTATACCTCTCAATCAGTACAGGATACTGGCTTATTTGAATTGAAGGATTATGGACCAGAACCCTTCGTAATTAATATTAATGAAGCCGCTGATAAAAATAATACTTTTCGTACTGCTTTATGGACTGGTACCCATTTGCAGGTTACCTTAATGAGTCTTAAGGTTGGAGAAGATATTGGACTAGAGATTCATCCGGATGTTGACCAATTTATACGAATCGAAGAAGGTCAAGGCCTTGTGAGGATGGGAAATAATAAGAACAATTTAGATTTTCAAAGGAATGTAAATGACGATTTTGCCATTATGATACCTGCTGGTACATGGCATAATGTAATAAATACTGGCAATTCCCCCCTTAAGCTATATTCCATATATGCACCCCCACAGCATCCAAGGGGTACTGTTCATGAAACTAAAGAAGCCGCCGAAAAGGGAGAAGGAATGCTCATGGGTTAAACTTCAATATAGTCCTTCAAAATACTTGAATACATTATTTTCTCCAAATAGTAAACTTTTTGATTTTTTTATGAATATATAAGGCTGTAAACAGTCAATGTTTACAGCCTAAATATTGTATCTAACAGTATTAATAACCTAACCTCTTCTATTCTTATAAATTACTATAGCAGTAGGTATAATAGCTAAAACAAATGCAGGAATAATATTTACAGAGAAGGTTCTTATATAATATTCTTTAAGCTTATCTATTATTGTAGCTTCCTCTATCCAATGTATATGAGCAAAAGTGTTGTTCATGACATATCCCGTAATGAGATAAGCTATGGTAAAGAAAACAATAAAACTTATAATGCCTTTCGTTATTTTTCCCACAGACATTCCTCTTTTCAATTATTATTTCCATAATTACCCTTAGTATATTTTACCATATTATGGGTATTTTTATTTATTTTTTCTCTATAATTATTAAATTTTATCTGCTGTTATTCTGGTAAACATAAGTAATATAAGCCTTATAGATGTTCCATATATAGTAATTCATTGCAAACCTTCTACCATATATTGTGTTAAAATAGTTTTTTTAACTTGTAATGATACTCTGTCGCTGATACAATAATAGGTGTTAATTTATTGTCAGTATTAGGGGTGATTTTATGTTAGTTATTAAGAGAGATGGTCGGGGAGTTGAGTATGATAGAAATAAAATCATACGAGCAATAGAAAAAGCAAATGCCGAGGTTGAAAGTTCTGAAAGAATTACTAATGAAAAAATTATAGAAATTGTAAATCACATTGAAGAGAAAAAACGTAAGCGCATGCTTGTGGAGGATATACAAGATATTATAGAAGAAAAACTTATGGAAGAGGGTAAGTTTATTCTTGCTAAAACCTACATAATATATAGGTATACTAGAGCACTAGTGCGTAAAGCTAACACCACAGATGATTCTATATTAAGCCTTATTAAGAATAGTAATAAGGATGTCATGGAAGAAAACTCTAATAAAAATGCCTTATGTGCTGCTACTCAAAGAGACCTTATAGCTGGAGAGGTATCTAAGGATCTTACTGCAAGACTCCTTCTCCCAGAAAAGATATCTAAGGCCCATGAGGAAGGAATATTACACTTTCACGATGCAGACTACTTTGTTCAGCCTATTTTTAACTGCTGTCTTATTAATATAGGTGATATGCTGGATAATGGTACTGTTATGAATGGAAAACTCATTGAAAGTCCTAAGAGCTTTCAGGTAGCCTGTACAGTAATGACTCAAATAATTGCTGCTGTTGCCAGCAGTCAGTACGGGGGACAATCTGTAGACGTCCGTCATTTGGGCAAATACCTCCGTAAAAGTTATGAAAAATATAAAAAGCACTATATAGAGGAATTTGGAAGTACTGTTTCTGAGCTATCCCTTGAAAAAATGGTAAAGGATAGATTGAATGATGAGCTTAGGAGTGGTGTGCAAACTATACAATATCAGATTAATACACTTATGACTACCAATGGTCAATCCCCCTTTGTCACTCTATTTTTAAACTTAGATAAAGATGATGAATATCTTAAGGAAAATGCAATGATTGTGGAGGAAATACTCCGTCAGCGCTATGAAGGAATAAAAAATGAAAATGGTGTAGCAGTAACCCCTGCTTTCCCTAAGCTTATTTACGTTTTAGATGAACATAATTGCCTTCAGGGCGGCAAGTACGATTACATAACTAAAATGGCTGTTAAGTGTTCCGCAAAAAGACTTTATCCTGACTATATTTCTGCTAAAAAGATGCGAGAAAACTATGAAGGAAATGTATTCTCCTGCATGGGCTGCAGAAGCTTCCTTACTCCCTGGAAGGATGAGGAAGGGAATTATAAATTTGAAGGTCGTTTTAACCAAGGTGTTGTCAGCTTAAATCTTCCACAAATAGGTATTATAGCTCAGGGAGATGAAGATCTCTTTTGGAAGCTCTTAAATGAGAGGCTGGAACTTTGCTATGAAGCACTTATGTGTCGTCATAGAGCACTCCAGGGAACCATATCAGATGTAAGCCCAGTTCATTGGCAGTATGGGGCTATTGCAAGGCTTGACAAAGGTGAAACTATAGACAAATATCTCACTGGTGGATATTCTACTATATCCTTAGGCTATATTGGACTTTATGAGGTAACTAAGCTTATGAAGGGTGTAAGCCACACTGACCCTTCTGGAGAAGAATTTGCTCTTAAGGTAATGAATACTATGCGTGCTGCAACTGATAAATGGAAGGAAGAAACAAATATTGCCTTTGGCCTTTATGGCACTCCTGCAGAATCACTATGCTATCGCTTTGCCAGAATTGATGAGAAGCGCTTTGGAAGTATTCCAGATATTACTGATAAGGGATATTATACTAACTCATACCATGTAGATGTGAGAGAAGATATTGATGCCTTTAGCAAGTTCACCTTTGAAAGTCAATTCCAAAAAATCTCCTCCGGTGGTGCTATCTCCTACGTGGAGATTCCAAATATGAGAAACAATTTGGAGGCTTTAGAGGAATTAGTAAAATATATCTACAATAATATTCAGTATGCAGAGTTTAATACTAAGTCAGACTACTGCCATGTATGCGGCTTTGATGGAGAAATTATAATAAACGATGATAATGAATGGGAATGTCCTAATTGTGGAAATAAGGATCATAGAAAAATGAATGTTACCAGAAGAACCTGTGGCTATTTAGGAGAGAACTTTTGGAATGTAGGAAAAACTAAGGAAATTAAGGCTAGAGTACTACATCTATAAGGAGGACACTATGAATTACGCAACTATTAAGAGAACAGATATTGCCAATGGGCCAGGAGTAAGGGTTTCACTTTTTGTAAGCGGCTGCTCCCATAGGTGTAAAGGCTGTTTTAATGAAGAGACTTGGGATTTTTCCTATGGAGAGCCCTTTAATGATGAGACCATGGAGAAAATCTTAGAGTATTTAAAACCTGATTACATAAAAGGACTATCTCTCCTTGGGGGTGACCCCTTTGAAAAATCTAATCAGGCTGCACTCCTTCCCTTTTTGAAACTTGTAAAAGATAGGTATCCAGAAAAGGATGTATGGTGCTATACCGGCTGTGATTTTGAAAAGGACATTTTAGGCCATCAGCTTAAAAATTGGCCATACACAGAAGAGCTTCTTCAGTACATAGATATATTGGTAGATGGTCCCTTTGTAGAAGAGCTTAAGGACCTATCCCTGCGCTTTAGAGGATCCTCTAATCAAAGAATTATTCAAGCTAAGCCTTCTTTAGAGCAAGGTGCTGTTGTTCTTTGGGATGAAAACTCATATTCCTAACAAAAGAAAGGAACCAACAAAATGGAAAAGATAAGAATTAAATATATTAGTGATAAAATTGAAAAGCTCTGCTACATTGATGGAAAATCTGATTGGATAGATTTAAGAGCCGCAGAGGATGTAATTTTAAAAAAAGGTGAGTTTAAGCTCATATCTCTAGGTGTTGCCATGGAGCTACCTAAAGGCTATGAGGCTCATATTGTTCCACGAAGCAGTACCTTTAAGAACTTCGGAGTTATTCAGACAAATCACTGTGGCATAGTAGATGAAAGCTATTGCTCCAATGAAGATGTTTGGAAATTCCCTGCCCTAGCAGTAAGGGATACTGAAATACATATTAATGATAGAATATGCCAGTTTCGTATAATGAAGCATCAACCAGTAATTGAATTTAATGAGGTAGATGATTTAGGAAATGAAGCCAGAGGAGGCTTTGGGAGCACAGGAATAAAATAGATTCACTTAATAATAAGGACCGTTTCAGATATGAAACGGTCCTTAAGCTTTAGAATAACTACTCTTTTCTTTGGTCTCCCATTAGGCAGCTTTTGTGACTTAAAGCCTTATAAACCTTTTTATACACCGTTTTATTTGGGAAATATCTTTCGTCCACAAAATACCCGATTCCCTCGCCGCATTCATATTGCTTTATAGCTGCAGCTATTGCCACACTTCGTGACTCGCCGTGCTCACATTGACAAATCAGAAGTTCGACCTTGTCCTTGATTTCATTATAGAAATTTGCAACCTGTATTGCTTGTTCATCAGTTATTATATGATAGTATCTGGAAAGCCGGGAGACCTCCTCTTCTGATGGGAGATTGTTTTCAAAATCTGCAAAATCTTCAATTCCAACATCGTCAAACTGAAGACGCAAAACATAATCAGGCATATTTTGAAGTTTGACCGGATCGTTCTCAATATCAGTACAACTGATAAGTGCCGTTGCAGAGCTAAAGGGATTTTCCGCAAGTTTTTCTATCTTTTTTCTGTTTGCAATTGTGATATTCATTATTCATCTTCCTCCAGAATGTGCAGTTCCATATTTGATTTTCTCTATCCGCTTTACGGACAACTTATTCAGTTCATTTTTTCTCCTGATCTTCATTTTATAATGATATAGCTTCCTTTTCGATAGTAGCTTGAATAGTGCAATCTTCTGCCTTAAGAAAGCTTTCAAAGCCATCATCTTTAATTCTTGTCCAACACTTAATTTGTTCGTAAGAATTTGTGATGTAAAAGGCAACTATGATATTTATAATCACTCTTATCACTACTATTATAATAGCACAGACTTTAAAAGTATCAGCAGGTTTGTGTCATAATATAAAATCTCCATTATTTTATATAGGCAATTAGCTAAAGTATTCTTATTAATTGACACTAATATAACCATGACCTAAAATAGTAGTTATGTTATCTTTTATAATAAAACAATAAGCTCTTGAGAGGATGATTTTTTTGGCAGTACAAGCTGTTGCACCAAAAGAAAATAAAATGGGCACTATGGATGTAAATCCGCTTTTGATTTCTATGGCAGTGCCAATGATGATTTCCATGCTGGTACAAGCATTTTATAATGTTGTAGATAGTATATTTGTTTCAATGATAGGGGAATCTGCACTTACCGCTGTTTCTCTTGCCTTTCCAGTGCAAAACTTAATGATTGCCATTGCTGTTGGTACAGGAGTAGGAATAAACGCTCTTTTATCTAAGAGCCTGGGAGAAAAAAATTATAAGAGAGCTAATGATGCAGCAATGAATGGACTTTTTCTGGCAGCAATAAGTGCCCTGCTTTTTGTGCTTATAGGCCTATTTTTCACAAAAAGCTTTTTTGAAACACAAACCTCTGATATGGAAATAGTAGAGCATGGCGTTGCTTATTTAAAAATCTGCTCCATCTTTTCCTTTGGCCTTTTTGGAAGCATAGCCTTTGAAAGACTTCTGCAATCAACAGGTAAAACTGTATTTACAATGCTTACCCAAGGGACAGGTGCAATAATAAATATAATATTAGATCCCATAATGATTTTTGGACTCTTTGGCTTTCCCAAGATGGGGGTTACTGGAGCTGCCTTAGCTACAGTAATAGGACAAATATGTGGTATGCTATTGGGACTTTATTTTAATCTAAAGAAGAATCACGAACTTTCCTTAAGATTAAAGGGCTTTAGACCAAAGTTTAAAATAATTAAAAGGATTTACTCCGTTGGATTTCCATCTATAGTTATGGCTTCCATAGGCTCAGTAATGAATTATGGAATGAATAATATACTTCTAGCCTTTTCATCTACGGCAACGGCAGTCTTTGGAGTATACTTTAAGCTTCAAAGCTTTATATTCATGCCGGTTTTTGGTCTTAATAACGGTATGGTTCCAATCATTGCATACAACTATGGTGCTAAGAATAAGCAAAGAATAACAAAAACCATAGAGCTTTCTATATTATATGCAGTTATAATAATGATTCTAGGCTTTTTAGCATTTCAGTTCATTCCTGACAAACTATTGGCTCTATTTAACGCCTCAGAGGATATGCTTAATATAGGAGTCCATGCTTTAAGAAAAATAAGCTTAAGCTTTATTTTTGCAGGCTTCTGCATTGTAGCAGGTTCTGTATTCCAGGCCTTAGGAAAAGGTTTCTTAAGCTTATGGGTATCTGTAGGTAGACAGCTTATAGCACTTCTTCCCATAGCTTATTTGCTTTCAAAGACTGGAGATATTAATCTTGTCTGGTGGTCCTTCCCTATAGCAGAGATAGTTTCCCTGCTCCTCAGTGGAATGTTTTTAATACATATATATAGAAGTGTTATAGCTAAGCTATAGCAATTTAAAAGGAAGATTCTTCTGCTTTTTGCATGAGCATAAGTAATCTTCCTTAAAATTTTATATTAACCTTCCTATAAGGCTAACCTATAAATTGCCTCTACATCCTTAGGGCCAAGCTTCTTAAAGCCTCCTATTTTGTCCTCTTCCGTTACTCCTAGGTTTCCTACAAGCGTTGGAATATCCTCTTCCTTAGCTCCTAGTTCCTTAAAGGTTAAAGGCATTCCAATGTCTCTTAAAAACTCCTTGAAGCGTTTAATTCCTTCTAAGGCTGTAAGCTCTGGATTTGCAAAGTTCATATCACAATTCCAAATCCTCACAGCAAATTGAGCAAAACGATTTATATCATGATTCATAACATAGGTCATCCAGGCAGGCATTATTACCGCAAGTCCAGCCCCATGAGCTACATCGTATAACCCAGATAATTCATGCTCTATATTATGGCTGCTCCAATCCTGGTCTCTTCCTACCCCACATATATTATTATGAGCCACCATTCCTGCCCACATTATATTTGCTCTTGCTTCATAGTTATCTAAATTCTTTATCACCTTAGGAGCCTCAGTTATCACAGCCTTTAAAACTCCCTCACAAAGTCTATCTGTTATTTCCACATCCTTGGTATTGGTAAAATAACGTTCACATACATGAGCCATAATATCCGTAATACCGCAGGCCGTTTGATAAGAATTTAATGTAGTAGTAAACTGGGGATTTAAAATAGAAATCCTTGGACGAAGTGCCTCTCCTGATGCTCCTCTCTTAAGCATACCATCCTCATGAGTAATAACTGTATCTGGTGAACCCTCACTGCCTGCTGCAGCTATAGTAAGAACAGTTCCTACAGGAAGTGCATCATTAACAGGCTTCCCATGAATATAGTAATCCCAGAAATCCCCTTCATATAAAACTCCTGCAGCTATAGCCTTAGCAGAATCTATTGCACTACCTCCACCTACGGCTAAAATAAAGTCTATGCCTTCCTTCTTACATAATTCAATACCTTCGTATACTAAACCACTCCTGGGATTTGGCAGTACTCCTCCCAACTCTATAAAGGATATATTCTCCTTTTTTAGAGATTCAATCACTGATTCAAGGACACCATTTTTCTTAACAGAGCCACCGCCATAATGTATAAGAACCTTAGTACCTCCAAACCTTCTTATGAGCTTTCCTGTATATTTCTCACTGTCTTTACCAAAGGAAAAATAGGTTGGTGCATAAAACTTAAAATTATCCATTATATCTCCCCTTCTATTTTTTTTCGTTACTCTAATTTTATCACTAATAGCTGATTCTCGGTAATAAAGCCAAATAATTTAATGAACAATTAACTTTGTAGAGGTGCGTAACTTTTTACCCGTCGGAACATAGCTTTCAGTATACCAATGTGTGGTTTATAAATGCATTTTTCTATCCCTAGGCTTTGCTTAATACAACGAATTAATATGCGTTTTTACCTTACAATAAGTTGTGTTTCTTATATGCTTGAGAATTCTGAAGAAAAAAAGAGAAAGCAAAGGGATAATCCGCTTGCTTTCTCTATCATCATTATTATATTTACATTCTATAAACCTCAAGGCTCCTTTTAGCTTCCTCACTGCTATACACCTTTGTTGTGTTAACTAGAGCTCTAAGTGTGTCCATGGTAGTTATAACCTCAATATTTTTTTCAATGGCAGTTCTTCTTATGATAAAACCATCTCTATGAGAATTATTACCCTTAGTTGGGGTGTTAACTACAAGATCTACCTGAAGACCTTTTATTATATCTAGAATATTAGGTTCACCATCACTTATCTTCTTAACCTCTTCCGCCTCTATGCCTATGGATTTTAGATATTTTGCAGTACCGCTAGTGCATATAAAGCTGTATCCTAATTTCTGAAGCTCCTTAGCTATATATGAGAATTCCTGCTTTTCATTATCATTTATTGTAGCAAGTATCTTTCCTGTTCTTCTTTCAAGTCCCATTTTAGCTGCAATAAATCCCTTATATAAGGCCTCGTTTATGTCTTTTCCTACTCCTAAAACCTCTCCGGTAGATCTCATTTCAGGTCCTAGGGATACTTCTACCCTAGGGAGCTTTTCTGTGGAGAATACCGGAACCTTAACAGCCACAATATCTGGCTCTTTATATATATCTATACCATAGTTAAGCTCCTTAAGCTTCTCTCCCATCATTACCCTTGTAGCAAGTTCTACAATTGGTACTCCACTTACCTTGCTTATATAAGGCACTGTTCTAGAGGCTCTGGGGTTTACCTCTATGACATAAAGCTTTTCCTGATACTCAATGAACTGGATATTTATCATTCCCTTTATTCCTATTTCTATAGCAAGGCTCTTGGTATATTCTAGTATTTTATTCTTTATTTCCTTAGAAACATTCTGGGTAGGGTACATGGTTATACTATCCCCTGAGTGAACTCCAGCTCTTTCAAGATGCTCCATTATACCAGGAATTAGAACCTCCTCACCATCACAGATGGCATCTACCTCTAGTTCTCTTCCCATGAGATATTTGTCTATAAGCACAGGATTTTTCTTATCCTTTTGGAAGGCATTTTCCAAGTAGTATTTAAGCTGTTCCTTGGTATAGGTTATTTCCATTCCCTGACCCCCTAAAACATAGGAAGGTCTTATAAGAACTGGATATCCAAGCTCCTCAGCTTTTGCAAGTCCGCTTTCTACATCCCAAATTCCTGTGCCCTTTGGCCTATCTATTCCTAATTTCTCTAATAGAGCCTCAAACTTTTCTCTATCCTCAGCAGCATCAATTTGCTCAAAGCTTGTGCCTAATATTTCTATATTCATTTTCTGAAGGAAAGAGGCAAGCTTTATAGCTGTCTGTCCTCCAAATTGAAGTATTACTCCATAAGGCTTTTCTTTATCAATTATATTTAATATTTCTTCCTCTGTTAAAGGCTCAAAGTACAGCTTGTCTGATATATCAAAGTCAGTACTCACCGTTTCAGGATTGTTATTTACTATTATGGTTTCTACCCCAAGCTTTTTAAGGGCCTTTACTGCATGAACGGAGGCATAGTCAAATTCTATTCCCTGGCCAATCCTTATAGGTCCTGAGCCAACTACCACTACCTTTTTTCTATTGCTTACCTCTACCTCATCATAGCTTTCATAGGTGGAGTAAAAATAAGGAGTTAGGGCATCAAACTCTCCGGCACAGGTATCCACCATATTATATACCGGATAAATATTCATTTCTTTTCTTAGCTCGTATATTTTATCTGGGCTTACCTTTAAAAGGTCTCCTATTCCCTTATCGGAAAAACCTTTCTTTTTTAAATTGTATAGGTATTCCTTAGTTATTTTCTCTAAGGACATAGCTTTTATTTCTTCTTCCAGGTCTATGATATTTTTTATCTTTCTTACAAAAAATCTATCAATCCCTGTTATCTGGGATACCATCTCTTCTCTGTAATTTCTTCTTATCATTTCTGCTAAAGCAAAAATTCGTTCATCATCGGGAGACATTACCTTTGTTTTTAGTTCCTCTAAGGATTTTGCCTTCATGCTTTTATCCTCTAAAGTAAACCTTCCAAGCTCTAAGGAACGAATAGCCTTTAGGAAGGCCTGCTCAAAGCTTGACCCTATAGCCATTACTTCACCGGTAGCCATCATTTTTGTGCCTAATTCTCTTACTGCAGTGGTGAATTTATCAAAGGGCCATTTAGGTATTTTAACTACTACATAGTCTAAGGATGGTTCAAAGCAGGCAAAGGTCTTCTTTGTTACGGCATTTTTTATCTCATCTAAGGAATAGCCCAGAGCAATTTTTGCAGCTACCTTAGCTATGGGATAGCCTGTGGCCTTGGAAGCTAATGCTGAGGATCTACTAACCCTTGGATTTATCTCTATAACCCCATATTCAAGGCTATCAGGATTCAAGGCAAACTGAACATTGCAGCCCCCTTCTATTCCAATTGCCTCAATTATCTCTAAGGAAGCTGTCCTTAGCATTTGATACTCTTTATCGGATAAAGTCTGACTAGGAGCCACAACTATGCTATCTCCCGTATGAATTCCTACAGGGTCTACATTTTCCATGTTGCACACGGTTATTTTGTTACCCTTGCCATCTCTCATTACCTCATACTCAACTTCCTTCCAGCCCTTAACACTCTTTTCTAAAAGCACCTGATGGATAGTGCTTAATTGAAGTCCAGACTCTAATATCTTTATGAGCTCCTCTTCATTATTTGCTATACCTCCTCCAGTTCCTCCTAGAGTATAGGCTGGTCTCACTATTACAGGGAAGCCTATTTTCTTGCTAAAGGCCATTCCCTCATCTATATTATTAATTATTTCGCTTTCTATACAGGGCTGGTCAATTTTTTTCATTTCTCCTCTAAAGATTTCTCTATCTTCACCCTTTTTTATAGACTCTATAGAGGTTCCTATTACCTTAACGCTGTATTTATTTAGTATCCCCTTCTCATAAAGCTCCACAGCCATATTTAAGCCAGTCTGTCCTCCCATACCTGCTAGAAGACTATCTGGTCTTTCCTTTTCTATAACTCTTTCTAAAAACTCAGCAGTTAGTGGCTCTATATAAATTCTGTCTGCTACCTCTCTATCTGTCATTATAGTAGCAGGATTGCTATTAACAAGAACTACTTCAATCCCCTCTTCCTTAAGAGCTCCACAAGCCTGAGTTCCTGAGTAATCAAATTCTGCTGCCTGTCCTATAACGATTGGGCCAGAGCCTATTACTAATACTTTTTTAATATCTTTATTTAATGGCATAAGCTTACCTCACCTTCTATTTTTATTAGAGAGCTAAAAACTCATCAAAGATTGAATTTATATCCTGTGGTCCAGGGCAGGCCTCTGGGTGGAACTGTACGCTGTAGATGGGAAGCTCTTCATGTCTCATTCCTTCATTGCTTCCATCATTTAAATTCACATGAGTTTCAATGACTTTCTCTGGAAGTGTTTCAACATAGTAACCATGATTTTGAGAGGTTATATATATTTTATCCTTTTTAATATCCCTAACAGGATGGTTGCAGCCCCTGTGTCCAAAGGTAAGCTTTGAGGTTCTGCCTCCTAAAGCAAGAGCTAGGAGCTGATGGCCAAGACATATTCCTGCTATTGGCTTCTTTCCTATAAGCTCTTTAATATTTTCTATTACCTCTTTTAAATCCTCTGGATTTCCTGGCCCATTGGATAAGAATATTAAATCAGGATTTACTTCTAAAACTTTTTCCGGTAAGGTATCTGCAGGAAAAACCGTAAGCTTGCAGCCTCTTCTTTTAAAGGATCTTATTATATTTTCCTTTATTCCAAAATCCAGCACCGCAACATGCTTCCCTGAGCCTTCTATAATATAGCCTTCCTTGGTGGTAACCTCCATAACTGCCGAGCTGTTGTCAAATTCCTGAAGCCTTGCATTTATATATTCCTCTGATGGCTTCTCTAAGGTTATAATTCCCTTCATAGTTCCTTTAGTTCTGATAATTTTTGTTAAAGCTCTAGTATCTATTCCTTCTATGGCCATTATCTTATGATTTTTAAGATAATCATCTAGGGTAAATTCATATCTAAAGTTGCTAGGGTAATCACAGGCTTCTTTCACAATGAAAGCTCTTACCTTTCCTCCGCAGCTCTCACTATCCTCAAGATTTAAACCGTAATTGCCTATAAGGGGGTAGGTCATAGTTACCATCTGACCATAATAAGAAGGGTCTGTTAAAACCTCCTGATATCCTGTCATTCCCGTATTAAATACTACCTCCCCTACAGTTTCCTGTATGTGACCTAAGGCCTTACCTTTAAAAATCACTCCGTTTTCTAATATCAATCTTGCTTCCATAAATAAAACCTCCAAATAAAGGATTTCAATACATAATATTCTTAAAAGATAAAATAAAAGGATAATTAAAAGAATACAAAAAAGCATTCTCTAATTATCCTTAACTATCCATTATTAAATTCACCGATTATATCAAAAAAATATTTCTGTACACAACTAATAACAAGCATTATTATACCCCTTCCTGGCCTCACAGGACCAAATTAAAGTATTTGTATAGCATAAATTTTGTGCATATTTCTTTTATCAATGAGTTTAAATCATAATAGGTCTAATGTCAATAGAAAAATACGGAAATATAAGAGCCTTTCCTTATTGGAAATTATTAATTAAATTTAATATAAAGCAACATCAAATAATAATTATGAATAATTTAGACTAATATATGTAGTTTTCTTACCTTTTGCCTAAAATGTTCAAGGATTATTCAACTATTATTCAATTGTTTTTGCTATGATATAGATAGTACAAAGGAGTTGAAGCTTAGTGAAGAACGATTTTTCAAAGGGAAGTGTAATAAGAAATATATTAAAACTTGCAGTTCCCATGACTTTAGCACAATTAATCAATATTTTATATAATGTGATAGATAGAATTTACATAGGTCAAATACCCAATAACGCTACTGAGGCCTTAACTGGTCTAGGTATAACACTTCCAATAATAAGTATAATAATTGCCTTTGCAAACCTATTTGGTATGGGTGGAGCTCCATTATTCTCTATATACAGAGGAAGAGGAAATGATAAAGAGGCAGAGTTTATTATGGGAAACACTTTTGTGATGCTTTTGGTTTCTGGAATAATATTAACCATCCTTGGGCTTTTAATAAAAGAGCCTCTTTTATTTCTCTTTGGTGCCAGTGAGGTTACCTTTCCTTACGCCAATGAGTACATAACCATTTATCTGCTAGGAAGTATCTTTGTAATGATTGGTCTTGGCATGAACAGCTTTATTAATGCCCAGGGCTTTGGAAAAATTGGAATGATTACTGTAGCTTTAGGAGCAGTAGCTAACATAGTACTGGATCCTTTTTTTATTTTTGTTTTGAATTTAGGTGTTAAAGGTGCAGCTATAGCAACAATAATTTCTCAGTTTTTATCTGCAATATGGATTTTTAGATTCTTAACAGGAAAAAAGGCTATTATAAAACTTCGTCCTGCTGCCTTTAAGCTTAAATGGAAGAGACTAATGAAAATAGTGAGTGTAGGAATGTCTGGTTTTATCATGTCTGCCACTAATAGCGTCGTGCAAATAATAGGCAATTCCACCCTGCAGTCTTATGGAGGCGATATTTATGTGGGAGTTATGACTGTAATCAATACAATCAGAGAAATTATAGTCATGCCTGTAAATGGGCTAACTAGCGGCGCTCAACCAGTAATGGGCTATAACTATGGTGCTAGAGAATATTCTAGGGTACGAAAAGCAATTACCTTTGTTTCTATAGTCTGCATTGTATATACCAGCTTATCCTGGCTAATCCTAAATTTATTCCCTAAATTTTTCATCAGTATTTTCAATAAAGATCCTGAGCTTTTAAATCTTGCAATTCCTTCCTTAAAAATCTATTTCTTTGGTTTCTTCATGATGTCCTTGCAATTTGCAGGGCAAGCAATTTTCGTAGCCTTAGGGAAATCAAGACAAGCTGTGTTTTTTTCCTTATTTAGAAAGGTAATAATTGTAGTCCCCTTAACCATCTTTCTCCCTCGCTTATATAATTTAGGTGCTACTGGAGTTTTTTATGCGGAACCCCTTTCAAATTTTATTGGAGGAACAGCCTGTTATGTTACAATGCTTCTTACCGTTTGGAAAGAGCTTAAGGAAAAAGAAAGAAAAAGGCATGAACGTAGTCTTGAACATCTCCCTACAGATCAGACAGTAAATAAACGAGCAGATGGGCATATTAAAATTCAGCAAGCAGAAGGCTAAATACAAGATGGTAATCAGGTTATTAGATAAGTAAAAAAATCATAACTACTCACTATTGGGTAGTTATGATTTTATTTTTAACTTTATTTTTTAGCTATGTTTAAAATTGATGTTGCAAATGTACGATTTAAAAACAGCTAACCTATGAGTATTCCTTATTTACAAATATTACAAGTTGATAAATAATATTATTAAGTGGTACTAGTGTAAAAGTGCAACGGAAGATTTTTTATATTAGTGGAGGTTTAGACGATGGACTTGAAGTCAGGGATTTCTGACATTATTGGTATTAAAGCCGATGATATACCAGTTTCAATGGAATACAGAATAATAGAATCCACAAAAGAGGATGGATATAAGAGACAGCTTATTGAGTATAACTCCAATGGAGATACAGTCATTGCCTTTCTTTTAATTCCCGAAGTTCTTAATAATAATCCTGCAATACTAATAAATCACCAGCATAACAGCGAACGTCATTTAGGGAAAAGCGAGGTATGTGGATTAGCTGGTAATCCCTTGCAGGCTTTTGGACCGGAATTAGCGAGAAAGGGATTTGTTGTTTTAGCACCTGACTCCATATGCTTTGAAGAGAGACGGAAAAATGCTCAGGGGATACTACCTCTACCAGGGGATGAGGATTTTTTTCAACATTTAAATGAAATGTCTTACCGCATCTTAAAGGGTGATAATCTGATGAAAAAAGTACTGTTTGATGCTATGAATGGAGTAACTTTGCTGTCTGAGCTTACTTTTACCGATAATAAAAAAATTGGCACACTTGGGCATTCTTATGGTGGAAATACCGTGCTATTCTTGTCTGCGTTAGATGAGCGTATTTGCTTTTGTTGTGCAAGTGGAAGTGCCTGCACCTATGAGAACCGAATGCTAAATGATGTAGGCATTGAACTGGCAAGCGTGATTCCGAGTTTCAACAAAAGCTATGATATATTTGATTTAGTACACTGCATTGCTCCAAGACCGTTATTGATTGTCTCTGCGAATGAAGACAAATACTCGAGAGATGCAGACTTTATTGTTGAAGAAGCCCGTCCATCATACGCAAAATATGGGGCTGATAATAAATTATGTCATAAGAGATATAATGGTGGTCATGGACTGACAAAAGAGAGGTTTGATTACATCGTCCAATGGTTGTGCATGAATGCCGGATACACCACATTATAAGCATTATATGAAGATATTTTACTTCACATTCTTCGTACAAGACGACATAAAGGAACCTCAAATGAGGTTCCTTTAAAAATGTGCTTATATCACCAGTATTCTTAAACATAGACTAGTCTTTTAATCTTTCTATCTCTTACTTTTCTTTTTAACTCTTCGCCTTCTGCACCTTGAGACTCTTACCCTTAATAGTTGCATTTTTCATTTCTCTAAGTACTATTTCTCCCTTATTATTAAGGATTTCCACATAAGAGATATTTTCCTGAACATCGATTATCCCTATATCTTCAGCAGTGATACCTGGCACTGTGCATATGGCTCCTACAAAATCACCAGGGCGGATTTTTTTCTTCTTTCCACCATTAAAATAAATCTTGGTAATACTTTTGTTAAGATTAGAGCTTTTCTCTTTCTTGAGCTTAGGTTTTGAATGTATTTTATTGTTAAAGGCATCCCTAGAAAGGTCCACCTCTCTCCCTGTAGGCCTCTGAAGCACTTCAATATTGAATCCTAGATATTCCTCTATAGCTCTAAGAAATCTTCCCTGATAAGGGGTAACAAAGGTCAATGCCTTTCCTTCCCTGCCAGCTCTTCCTGTTCTTCCAGTTCTATGAACATAAGCTTCCTTAACCTCTGGAATATCATAATTAATAACTAGGTTTACATTATCTATGTCTATTCCTCTTCCTGCAACATCAGTGGTTATGAGGTAAATAAACTTACCCAGCTTGAAGTCCTTCATAATCCTTAGCCTATCTTCCTGCTCTAGTCCTCCATGAAGCTTGCCACAAGGATACTCCTTTGACTTCAGCTTATTATATAGCTTATCGACTGCTTCTTTCGTGTTACAGAAAATTATACAGCTATCAGGGTTTTCCACCTTAGTTATATCCATAAGAAGCCAATCCTTATCTTCCGTAACTTCATAAAGGTAGTGTTTTATATTTAAAGCTGCAATCCCTTCACTTTCAATCTTTATACTTTCATAAGATTCCATATATTCACTGCAGAGTTTCTTTATCTCCTCAGGCATAGTAGCAGAAAAGAGCATCGTTATTCTGTCCCTTGGAAGATTCCTAATAATCTCCCCCACCTCTTCAATAAAGCCCATATTTAAAAGCTCATCAGCCTCATCTATAACTAGATATCTGATTTCATCACTCTTTAGGGTTCCTCTATTTAGATGGTCAAGCACCCTACCAGGTGTGCCCACAGCAATATGAGTCTTCTGCTTCAGCTCCCTTTCCTGATAAGAAAAAGGCTGCTTACCAAAAAGGGCAGCTACTCTTAACCTTTTAAATCTTCCGATATTAGTGATTTCCTCTTTCACCTGCACAGCCAGTTCTCTTGTGGGAGTTAACACCAAGGCTACAGGATCATTCTCCTCCCAGCTTATCTTCTCACAAAGTGGTATACCAAAGGCCGCTGTCTTACCACTTCCCGTTTGAGATTGAACCACTATATCCTTATCCTCCAAAGCAAGAGGAATGACCTTTTCCTGTACCTCTGTAGGCTCAGTATAGCCAAGCTCCTCCAGGGCCTTCAGTATTTCACTACTGAACTTATGGCCGTATCCATTTTCCATACTTATTTCAATCCTTTTCTATATTTATTTTATTATTAGTTTCTCGATTTTTTCTTATAGGTATATATAACTATAGCGATAAAGCGATTAAAATGCAATATTATGAAGCTGGATGTCATCTTAGAAGTGAGTTTTTCTTCACATACTATTATTAAAAAAGGAAAACTATTGATATATAAACACATATAAGTGACCCCTACTCAATTTAAGTTACTGGAGAAATTCATCTCAGTTAAATTAAGCAAGGGTCATAATAACTCAGTCAAATTAAGCAAGGTGCATATTAACTTAGCCAAATTAAGCAAGGTGCATATTTAAATTCAAAGGTATCATTAGATAACCAGCTGATTAAACAATGCTTTCTAGAAAACAAGAAACCTATTACTGCTTTTGTACATGA
>JAEXZL010000126.1 GCA_023451395.1 Bacillota bacterium
AGATTATTCCTGGGTCAGAACAGGGGGGAGTTTTTACCGGAGTCTTGGACTTTTCCCCAGAAAGCATAAGAAAAAGAATAGCTGTAGGTTATGAGGATACCATGAATCTTGTAGCTCCCCTTCTTGAAATAGGAAGGCTTCAGGCTAAAAGAGCCCCACTAGAGGCTGTTGCTGGAGCAGGTAAAAAGCTTGTATCTAAAAGCAAGAGCATAGGAGAAAGTATAACAGCCTTGTATAATAAAAAAAATCATAATAAGCCTTTGTAAAAGGTGTTTATAAGCTCCATAAAAAGAAAACAATAGAGAAAAAGTAAAAAGAAAAGCTTCTATAAATACTGTTCTAAGTAGTTTGTAGAAGCTTTTACTTTTATATTCATCATAATATAAATTAAGTTTATATGCCGAATTTATATGCTTTAAAGGATTGATGACAGAAGCTTTAGTGCTCTGGTGGAGGGACAAAGAGCAGATTATCTAGAGGAATGAAAGTAAAATACATAAACAAAATAGCAATGATAACAAATAGAAAGGCACTAATTAGATTCAAAAGCTTATATTCTCTAGTTGACCTTATTATTCTATAAGATAGAAGATGCCCTATAAGTGCCGAAAGAATAAAGACTATTATATCTGCAATGAGTATAGAATCCCTGGTAAAATAGGTATAGCTATAAAAAGCAACTATTATGAGAATTGCCATAGTTAAGTATGCTGTAAGTTTGCCGAAAAAAAGATTCTGTACGCTTTTATTGAGATAATAATGTTCTATAAGAGCAAAAATAAGAATTGGGAAAAAAGCAATCTTTAAATGCTCCCAGGTGCTTTCATTTACTGCAGAAAAGAGTGCTACAATATTGCTTTTCCCAGAGAGCTCATAGGTAAAGTGCAGTGCAGAGCCTACAATTACCGTAAAAATAAAAGCTACAACCTCTAGGGAGAATAGATGATCTCTTCTAATAATTAATCTCACATCCTTATTTTTCTTCACTTTTTATTATATTAGTGAGAATTTATCTTTAGAAGTTAAGGATTAAAATAGTATAAAAGCTAAATATTAAATATTATAAAAAGTATATTGACAGTGAAAATCAAGCCGAGTATAATAACTTATGCAGTAGTATTTATATAAGAGCTATGGATCTTTAGCTCAGTTGGTTAGAGCAACCGGCTCATAACCGGTAGGTCCGGGGTTCGAGTCCCTGAAGGTCCACCATAGTAAGCAGTCTTTTTAGACTGCTTACTTTTTTCTTGAATGTAATTTTAAAGCTTTATTCTTAGATAACCTTTATAATAATATACACAACTTACATTTAAGCATAGTATATATTAAGAAGGTGAAGAAAACTCAATTTAACTCCATAAGCTTTTTTAGTTTTGAGGAATGTTCTTCATCTATAAGCTTATAATCCTCCTGAAAAAACATAGATTTTTTAGAAGTCTCATTAAGCCAAAGGGGATAAATTTCTCTAGTGCCATCTTGAAAGTTTAAAAAAATCTTGTATTGTAATTTTTCTGTAGGAGGGGAAGAAGCTTTTGAGGAACCCTTATAAAGAATGGATAGTATTAGTTTTATATCCTCCTCCTCTCTAAAGTACCAATGGTTTAACAAAGAGGTTTCTTTATAGGGATTAAATTTATATATTTCTACAGCTTCAATATCCTCAAAGAGATGGGTTTTTATATCTGAAACGGTATTGATATTTTGCACATTGTTTTTAGAGGACAAGCTAGAAGGAAGTATAGACAAGGCTACAGTAATTAAAAATAATAATACTATCAATGCCTTTTTATTTTTCTTTAAGGTATTTGAGTTCATATAACCACCCCTATACAGTTATTTACAAATTATGGTAATAAATCCATTGTAATATAAATTTACAAATATTGGAATATAAATTTATGGGTAATTGTCCCGATAGGAGTGAAGTTTATTGGAAACAACAGAAGAGAAATCCTGTGAGCTTTGTAAAAGGACAGGAGTAAAAACCACAATACATCATCTAATTCCTAGAGAAGAGGGCGGAAGGGATATGGCAACAGCAGAACTCTGTATACCCTGCCACAAGCAAATACATGCCCTTTATACTAATAGAGAATTGGGTGTAAGGCTCAATACAATTGAGAAGCTTATAGCTGACGAAAAGATAAGCCGCTATCTTAAATGGCTAAGAAGACAAAATCCTAGTGAAACTATAATAATTAAAGAATCTAGAGAAAGAAGAATGAAAAAATAAAAAGATCATTGCATTTTAAGCTTTAATGCAGTGATCTTTTTTTGACCTAAAAAATTTATATTTTATCCTATTATTTTTTTAACCTCAGTTAGCTCATTGTGAATTTCATTAAGCTTTTCCAGCCTCTTCTTTTCCATTTCATTAATTTCCTGAAGCTCCCTCATTAGGGTATCAAAATCCTTTTCTTCATCTTTCCTGGCTTTGTGATTTTTGATTTTTTCCAGTCTTTCCTTATCTACCTCTTGCTGAATAGAGGATATTTTATTTAAATGCTCCTTTATTTTTGAGTATTGTTCCTCTGAGAGTTTTTTCCCCTGAGTGGCAAGGTTGTCAAGCTTTTGCTTTATTTCTTTTCTGAAATTTCCTACCTCTTGCTGTTTAGCTCTAGTAATCTCCTTGCTTTTTTTAACTTCATTAAGCAGATCATCCTTCTTTTTCTTTTGCTCTTCCGTGAGCTTTATTCCTTCATCCTTATCTCCTACTCTATCCTTTTCAGAGCCTCTATCTTTCTCTGATTCCTTATTTTTCTCTTCTGTTTTACTATTTGGATTTACCTTTTCAAGGCTTGGATTTATGCTTATAACATCCTGATGCTTACAGTCCTCTGGCATAGCAAGGGCTGGCATTAAGCTTCCTAAAGATAAGGTAGCTGCTATAGTAAGAGTTAATATTGTTTTTTTCATGGGATATCCTCCTAATCTTAAGTGTTTTTTTATTAATATAAAACACTAAAATGTCTTAAAAAGCAGAGACAAATTATTTAACATTTTTATATTTTGTAATAGAGGGGGATTATATTCATTTTTATAACAATTATTTTCCTATAACAAACTAAGTGCGTAATTCTTGAAAAATCTCCATTTTTCTTACTTTTGCTTTAAATTATAGACTTTGACTAACTTTGACCTTCGTTGTACAATAATAACTGTAGAAAGACATAACACCTAAACTAAAGATAAAAGCATAATGCATAAAAAATAAAAAATAAAATTAAGGAGGTATTGCATATGTTTGAAATGGTTCCTTGGAGAAAAAATAATAATACAATTCAGAGAAGAGGTGATCTCTTTGAAGATATGTTCAAAGGCTTCTTTAACGATGACTTTTTAATGCCTTTTGGTTCCCTTGGAGGTAAGCTTTCAGTGGATTTAAAGGAAACAGAGAATGAATATATAGTGGAGGCAGATCTACCAGGAATAGATAAGAAAGACATTAATATAAGCTATAATAACAGCTATTTAACTATAGCTGCTAAAAGGGAAGCTGTAACAGAAGACAAGCAGGATAACTATCTGAGACAGGAAAGAAGCTATGGAGAATTTAGAAGATGCTTCTATATAGACAACATCGATGACCAGAATATCCAGGCTAACTTTGACAACGGAGTATTAAAAATTACACTTCCAAAGGTAGCAAAGGAAAAAGAGACCGGCAGACAAATAGACATAAATTAGACAGATAGACATAGATTAAATAATTAGGTGCCTGTCACCGGTAGGTGACAGGCACCGGAGAAAAGAGATTTGATGTAATAGCCATAAAAACACAGCTGCTTTACTTCCCCAAAGCAGCTGTGTTTTTTTATGCAGTAATTGTGATGGATACAATACTTTTCAATTCTTATTTGATAAATATTGCATTTTATTATAATAATATTTTTAAAACAAATAAGCCTGCTTCCTTTTCTACCTTAAACCCAGTTTCTTTGTGCATATTTAAATAAGTGACACTTATTGCCATGGGATATTGGAAGGAAAAAGATGAGTAATCCTTCCCGTTGACATAAGCAACAACTTTATTATTTTTTATAAATATCAATTGATATTCCTCATCCCTAAGAGAATTTGTGAAAAAGCTACTTTTTATGCCAGTTTGAAGCTCTATATCCTTTTTAGAACTATAAGGTCGGAAAAGGAAAGCATCATCCCACTGAAAATCAGTTAACTCTTGCATCTTTACAGTAGTACTGCCAGATTTTAAAGCTTTCTCTAATTTGTTCACAAAGGATTTGGTGTTCTGTTGTACTTTAGAAGCTTCAGTTTTACTATAAGCTATTAATGATACTATAAGAAGTATGCCTATAACTATAAGGAAAGTTATTTTAGTTCTATTATTAATTCTCATATTTTGAGCCCTCCTTATTATAAATAAGACTTCAGGATTTTTTAATTTCTTAATTCAAAATAATTATAATGCTTAATTTTTATTTATTTTGGAGGATAGACTTTTTATAATTTCCCTTACTTTCACTAAGAATGATACATAATTCTCTAATCTATATTTATACTTTTCTTACTATTTACTTTGAATCTTAGCATATTTTTCATAAAAACAATATGAAAAAGTGAGAATCCCAGTAAAGAGCCCACAACATTTAAAATTAAATCATCTACATCGCAGGCGCCTAAATAGAAGATTAATTGTGAAATTTCTATTGATAGGCTAAAAATTACAGATATAAACAATATATTTTTAAACTTTGAGAACCTATCAGATAACAGGGGAAGAATAAATCCAAGAGGGCTAAATATTAAGGTGTTTCCTAATAAGTTCCTAGCAGCAATACTAATAGAGGTCTCTCCTTTAAGATAGGGAAGAATTGAAACAAAAGGAGTAATACTTACAGGTAAAGCATGGGTGTTTTTAATAGCTTCTCTCATAAACAAAGCATCCCCGTTTTTTAGCAATACTGCAAATATAATAAAAAGAATATATAAAATAAATATGACTAAAATGGCCATTTTAAAATATTTAGAAGTCATTAACTTATACACTTATGAACACTCCTTTTTAATAAGTTATTAGCTCAATTTTCTTTTAAGAATACTTTTAAATTCTATAAATTAATTATATACTTTATAGCTTTTTGTGTAAATTATTGGAAACTATATTAATCAGGGTTTAATGCCTTATTTAGCACAAAATTATTCAGTGATACATTCAATGTCCTTTTAACCAGCAAGTAAGTGAATTTAATAAGTTTGGAGGCCTTAGTATATTAGGGAAGGAATTTAGTATAAAGATGGGACAATTTAATATAAATGTGAGGGAATTTAGTATGTATGTGAGGGAATTTAGTATATAGGTGTATATCTACTTAGTGAAGGGAGTTGATAAATATGGCAGTAAATAAAACATTAACAGGTAAAGCCATGATTATTAAGTGCAAGGTAGGTGTAGACAAGGATGGGAAGGATATCTTTAGAAGTCAGAGGTTTTCTAAGATAAAGTCAGATGCCACTGATGAAGCACTATTTGCTGTGGGAGATGCCTTGGCAGTAATGGTTGATGCTATGAGCTATGAGATACTAAATGAAGAGGATTATCAGCTTATAGGTTAATTTTTTTACCGGTTTTAGTATTCAATATTAAGTGCATGTCACCTAGGAGGTGACAGGCACCAGAGAAAAGAGAAGGAGGAAGGAATTATGGAGAGCAGAACGTTAATAATGACCTTTAAGAATATGGAAGGCAAGAAGGTAAATGTAAGGCTTAATAATCTTAGAGAGGATTTAACAGAAGGAGAAGTAGCTGCTGCTATGGATACCATATTATCAGCTAATATAATTATAAATGCCGGAGGGGATTTAATCTCTAAGGAAGAGGCTGAAATCGTGGTTAGCAATACCACCAGTATTGTAGTGAAATAAGGAAATACCATTAAAAGAGAATATAAGAAATGAAAAATAAGGCAGAGGTTTTTCTCTGCCTTATTTTTGTTTTAATGCACAGCTGGTGCATATAATATAATATATGCACCAGCTGTATATATTTTTTAGAGGTGAAAAGTTCTTTTAGTTTAATATCCATTCAGCAATTGATATAATATTAATAAAATAAAGACTATTATTCTTAGAAGGTAAGAAAATGCATGAAACCATATATGAAATTCAGTAAGGGGGAGTTGGTATGAGAAGTATTAAACCTGGGAGAGGACCATCAATGATGGGAGCTGTGGGAGCTATTGGTGCAGCAATATTTGGAGTATTTTGGATAGGTATGGCCATATCCATGGGAGCACCTATTATATTTCCTGCTTTTGGGGTGATTTTTATTGGCATGGCCATAGCACAAGCAGTATATAATTATAAAAATGCAACTAGCAAGAATAGGTACTCAGCCTTTGATATAACTGATGAACAGGAGGAAGAGGATCCATTAAATAAATACTTTGGAGAGAAAAATCCCTATAAAAATCAGTATGACAGCTATACTGAGCATAAGGAAGAGGGACCGACAGAAGTAGAAAAGGGAGAAAGTAAATTTTGTCCTTATTGTGGAGCTAAGGTAGAGGGTGATTATACTTACTGCAATAAATGTGGTAAGAAGCTTCCTTAGGAGGCTTTTTAAAGGGGGAGAAATAATGAGTAAGGAAATTTTTAAAGTCATTAAGGAAAGTCTTAAAAATTATAGATTTACTTCATTAAATTATACAGAGTATGAAGATATAAAGGACTATGAAATAACCTCCAATAACAAGGATTTAATACTTCTTTATGGTCTTGATAAGGAAAAAAATTTATATGAATATCACTTTGCAGCAAATAAAGTGGAGGATCTTATAAGGGAGCTTAGAAAGGATGAGGACAAGGCTCTTATAACCTTTATTCCTGATGAGTGGACTGCAGCTTTAGAGAAAAATAACTTTAAAGTTTTTGCTTTGTGGAATGATTATAGAAATGAAAATATAGAGGATACTATTGCTAAAACAGCTGCCTTTGAGGAAACTGCCTTTAAGGTGGAAGCTTTAAAGGAGAGTGATGCAGCAGAAATATCCGAGGTTACCCTAGCTTGTAGAGGACAGAGCAGAGGCTTTACTGGTCAAAGTCAGGAATGGGTAAAAAAATGGATTCGTCAGGAAGATCCTTGGGTAAAAGGATCAGATGCAAAAAATTGCTGCGTTTTAGGCTGCAGGTATCAGGATAGATTAGTAGGTATTATCTGCCTTGCTGCCTATGGTTATAATGGGGAAAAAGGGCCAATACTTTGGATTAGGGAGTTAGCGGTGGCTCCTGAATATAGTGGCCAAGGTATTGGAAGGGCTCTCTTAAGAGCCGGACTTAGCTATGGAAAGACTATAGGGACAAAGAGAGGCTTTCTCATGGCAGATGAGTGCAATAATCATGCCATCAGGTTGTATAATGCCTTTAGCTTTATGGGAATAAAAGAGAATGCACAAAGAGATATGATTAGAGAATAGGACAATCTTTAAGGGGTAAAAATCAATAAAGTGCCGATAGCCATAAGCCATCGACACTTTATTGATTTTGAAAGATGTATAGTTTTACCAATAAGCCGTCCTCTTGCTCTTCTGCTCTTAAAAGTGAAAGGGTTACTACGTAATTTCCATAAATAAAACAATGGTCTTGGGAGGAATTGTTTTTTATGTCATCAAGGAATAACGCTATTATCCTTCTGTTTATTACATTGTGAAGCTCTGTAGTATCCTCACCTAGAAGGGTAGATAAGAAGCTTTTTCTTATGGATGTCAATACTTCTTCTGATCTTGCTGTAAAAGGGACGGACTGAGATAATTTCATGGATAATATTTTATTTCGATATTTATAGAGCTTAACCTCTGTGCCATAGCTTAAGTCCTCTGAATAGAATGAATCAAGCTTCAAAATAAGCTCTCCTATACCGCTTTTGTGCAGATTTTGATTAAGGCTGCTATCTGCTACTTCTGGAAGGTTTATTAAAGTATTAATAAGCTTTTCTCCCTGAATATCTAATCCCATTATAGAACGGAGACTTTTAATATCCTGGAGACGTTCTTCTCTTAAGGCTTTTATATCCTCGTTTTCTTCCCTTTGAGGAGATAAGCCTAAGGAGGAATTTACAGGAACCGTTGCTTCTTCAGAGTCCTTATCTTCAGAAATATTGTTCCATGAGGAAAGAACTAAGAAGGCTATGAAAAACATTGATGTTTTAATAAATCTTTTCATCTCAAAACCCCAATAAATTTATAAAACCCTTATAGTTAAAGTATTTACACTTTTTTCAGCTTTAAACATTAAGAGTATTATTACATTTATATAAAATCTTATAATCAATAATGTTTAGATTAATAAAATTTATGATATAATTCTATTAAAAGTTTACTATAGTGAATATTTATCAAATAATAAACATAAAAAATAATCTATAAATATTATAAAGATATAACTAATAGTAAACAGTAAAAACTATAAGCAGCAGTAATATTGATTTATTAAGAGAAAAAGCCACAGTATAATTGCAGAAGCATTTGTAGTTTAGTCAAAAAATTATATTTAGAAGTGGAGGCTTGTTGGTGGAGAATAAAAAAAAGATTAAGACTGCTAGCACACCAAAAAAGAAGGCTCTAAAAGAGCAAAAAAATGTGAAAGCGGTTGCACAGAAAAAACCTAAAAAACAAATTGAGAAAACTGCAGAAAAGTCAGAGAAAAAAACTTCTCAAAAGCCCATTATATCAGACTTTGACCTGTACCTATTCCATGAGGGTCACAATTATTCAAGTTACAGTTTTATGGGGGCACATTATAAATATGAAAAGCGTAAATGGGGAGTAAGATTTACCACTTGGGCTCCAAAAGCTATAAGTATTTATGTAGTAGGGGAATTTTCTTCCTGGAAGACAAAGAACGAATATGCTATGGAAAAGATTTCGGAGCAGGGACTTTGGAGCATATTCATACCGGGAATTTCCGTTGGGGATATTTATAAATATGCAGTGATAGGTGAAAACAAAAAGACAATACTTAAAGCTGACCCTTATGCCTTTAGAAGCGAGCTTAGGCCAAATACTGCTTCGGTAGTTCTGGGAAAAGACACTTATAAATGGCAGGATAGAAAATGGTTAAATAAAAGAAATAAAACAGATCTTTTAAAGAGTCCTATGAATATTTATGAGCTCCATCTAGGCTCTTGGAGGACAAATAAAGAGGGAGAGTTTTTAACCTACAGAGAGGCAGCAGAAGAGCTTGCAAAATACGTTGTAGAAATGGGTTATACCCATGTTGAATTCATGCCTCTTATGGAGCATCCTCTAGATGCCTCCTGGGGTTATCAGATAGTAGGTTATTATTCCTTAACTAGTAGATTTGGAAGCCCTGAGGATTTTAAATATTTAGTTGATACCCTTCATCAAGTAGGTATCGGTATAATTTTTGATTGGGTTCCAGGGCATTTTTGCAAGGATCTTCATGGTCTTTATAGATTTGATGGAAGCCCTACCTATGAATATCAGGATGTAAATAAAGCAGAAAACCATGGTTGGGGAGCAGCTAATTTTGACTTGGGACGACCAGAGGTAAAGAGCTTCTTAATCTCTAATGCTCTTTATTGGATGAGAGAGTACCATATAGATGGACTCAGAGTGGATGCAGTAGCTAACATGCTTTACCTTGACTATGAGGGATATAAGCCTTGGACGCCAAATAAGCATGGAGGAAATGAAAATTTAGAAGCAATAGAATTTATTAAAGAGCTAAATACAGCCATTTATAAGGAGTTCCCTCAGGCTATAATGATAGCGGAGGAGTCTACCACCTATCCCTTTGTTACAAAACCTGTAGAGGATGGGGGCTTAGGCTTCAAATTCAAATGGAACATGGGCTGGATGAATGATCTTTTAGAATATGTAGAGCTTGACCCAGTATATAGAAAGTTTCATCACAATCTATTAACCTTCTCCATGATGTATTCCTATAATGAAAACTTCATTTTACCTATTTCTCACGATGAGGTGGTTCATGGAAAAAAATCCTTAGTGGATAAAATGTGGGGAGATTATTGGAATAAGTTTGCAGGGCTTAGGGCTTTTATAGCCTTTATGTTCACCCATCCTGGTAAAAAGACTTTATTCATGGGTAATGATTTTGCTCAGTTTATTGAATGGAGATACTATGAAGAGCTGGAATGGAAGCTTATAGACCAGTATGAAATGCATAAAAAAACACAATATTTCTTTAAAACCATAAATGAATTTTATAAAGAAAATAAGGCTCTATGGCAGGAGGACTATAGTTATCAAGGCTTCCAGTGGATAGATGCGGATAATGCTAATCAAAGTCTTTTAGTTTTTATGAGAAAGACAGAAAATCCTTTAGAAACACTGGTGGTATTGGTTAATTTCACACCGGTGGTGTATTATAACTATAAAATTGGAGTACCTTACCCTGGCAAATACGTTGAAGCATTAAACACAGATGATAAGAAGTTTGGAGGTTCTGGACAGGTAATAGAAGAGGAGCTTTTCTCTGAAGAGGGAGAATGGCACAATCAAAAGCAGTATATTACCCTAAAGGTGCCCCCCATGGCAGCACTTATTTTAAAATATAAAAAGTAGTAGGAGGATAATGATGAAAAAAATATTATTTGTGGCAGCGGAAGCAGATCCCTTTATAAAAACTGGAGGACTAGGGGATGTAGCTTATGCTCTGCCTAAAGCTTTAAAGGAACTGGGAGATGATATCAGAGTAGTCATTCCTAAATACAAAAATATAGCTGGAAAATATATAGAAAGTCTAGAATTTGTAAAGAGCTTCAATACCTGGGTTGGCTGGAGAAATCAATACTGCGGCATTTTCAAGTGCCAGGTGGAGAACGTAACCTACTATCTTATAGATAATGAGTACTATTTTGGACGAGATGGCCTTTATGGTTATTTTGATGATGGAGAACGCTTTGCTTTCTTTAACAGAGCGGTGATGGAAATGCTCAAGGAGATAGATTGGAAGCCAGATGTGATTCACTGCAACGATTGGCAGACAGGTATGATACCAGTGCTATATGAGCTTCAATATAATAATGATCCTTATTATTCTAATATAAAAACTGTGTACAGCATTCATAATCTTTTGTTTCAGGGAGTTTATGATCCTAAGGTGTTAAGCGAACTCTTTGGATGGGATGAACAACAATATAAAAATGGAAACCTCGAGTTTTATGGTGGAGTAAGCTTTATGAAGGGAGGAATAGTCTATGCCAATAAGGTAACCACTGTAAGCCCTACCTATGCAGAGGAGATTAAAACTCCTATGTACGGAGAGAGGATGGATGGCTTGCTTAGCAGCAACAGCTATAAGCTTATGGGTATATTGAATGGAATAGATTATTCATCTAACGACCCAGCTTCTGATAAGCTTATTTACAAGAGATTTACTCCAGACAGCTTAAAGGATAAGAAGATAAATAAGACTAAGCTACAAAAAGATTTAGGACTAACCGTTGATGCAAAAATCCCTATGATAGGAATAGTATCTAGGCTGACCCCTCAAAAGGGAATGGATATTCTTGTAAGTATCTTAGATAGAGTTCTTCAGGAAGAGGTTCAGCTAGTAATACTAGGTACCGGTGATTATGGATATGAGGAGCATTTTAAGAATCTTCAAAGCAGATATCCTTCAAAGGTTTCAGCAAATATACGCTTTGATAATGCCTTGGCTCATAAGATATATGCCGCATCAGATATCTTCCTTATGCCTTCTCTATTTGAACCCTGCGGTCTTGGCCAGCTTATAGCCTTAAGATACGGAGCATTGCCTTTAGTTAGGGAAACAGGGGGACTTAAGGACACTATAACCCCATACAATCAGTACACCGGAGAGGGTAATGGCTTTAGCTTTAAAAATTACAATGCCTATGAGCTGGAAACAGTTCTTAATATGGCCTTAGACTTTTATAAAAATAAGAGGGTGTGGAATAAGATCGTAAGATCTGCTATGAGATGTGATAATAGCTGGGTAAAATCAGCTAAGATTTATAAGGGGCTTTATGAGGAGCTTACTGGGAAATAGGTATAAATGATAGGGTGTAATAAGTATAACCAACAAAGGAGGAGAAATCCTGTGTTAAAAATAAGTAAAGACAGTTTTAAGAAAGATTATGAAAAGAAATTTTTAGAGATGCAGGGAACAGACCTTTCTTTAGGGTCTCAGCAAAGTAAATATGAAACATTGGGAGTTCTTATAAGAGATTATGTAGCGGGAATGTGGCTTAATACTACAAAAAAATATAATAAAAACAGGGATAAACAGGTTTATTATTTTTCTATGGAATTCCTTTTAGGAAGGCTCTTGGGAAACACCTTAATTAACTTAGGAATAAGGGATATCTGC
This sequence comes from Bacillota bacterium, assembly GCA_023451395.1. Classification (GTDB taxonomy): domain Bacteria; phylum Bacillota; class Clostridia; order Clostridiales; family Clostridiaceae; genus JAEXZL01. The sequence continues at coordinate 12,334 of JAEXZL010000126.1, forward strand.
AAGGAAGCTTTAGCAGAGCTTGATATTAACCTAGACGAACTAGAAGAGATGGAACAGGATCAGGGGCTTGGAAATGGCGGCCTAGGAAGGCTTGCAGCCTGCTTCTTAGATTCTATGGCTTCCTTAGAGATACCTGGCAATGGCTGTGGCATTCGTTATAAATACGGCTTCTTTGAGCAGAAGATTATAGATGGCTCTCAGGTAGAAGCTCCAGACAACTGGCTTAGGACAGGCAATGTATGGGAAATAAGAAAGTCAGATAAAAGTGAGATAGTAAAGTTTGGAGGAGAGGTAATCACTGAGGAGAGGAATGGAAAATTAATATTTAACCATATAAATTACGAACCGGTACTGGCAGTGCCCTACGATACTCCAGTGGTAGGTTATGAAAATGATGTGGTTAATACTCTAAGACTTTGGAGTGCGGAGCCAGTCTCTAATGAATTTGATTATTCATCCTTCTCAAGAGGTGATTTCTTAAAGGCCATAGAATATAAAAATTCTGTTGAGGCAATCTCCCAGGTGCTTTATCCTGAGGATAGCTTTTATGAAGGAAAAATGCTGAGACTTAAGCAGCAGTATTTCTTTGTTTCTGCAGGACTTCAGAGTATAATAAGGCATTATAAAAGCAATGGGGGAGACATAAGTCATCTTGACGAGGGAATAGCACTGCATATAAATGATACCCATCCTACCTTAGTGATACCAGAACTTATGAGGATTTTGCTTGATGAAGAGGGCCTTGACTGGGAAAACGCTTGGAGGATAACCAAAAGCGTCTGTGCTTATACCAATCATACTATTCTTGCAGAGGCCTTGGAAAAATGGCCTGTACAGATGTTTAAGGAGCTGCTTCCTAGAATATATATGATAGTTGAGGAAATTAATAAAAGGTTCTGTGCGGACCTTTGGAATAAATATTTAGGGCAGTGGGATAAAATACACCGCATGGCTATAATTGCTGATGATTATGTAAAGATGGCTCATTTAGCCATTGTAGGAAGTCATAGTGTTAATGGAGTTGCTAAGCTTCATTCAGAAATATTAAAGAAACAGGAAATGTCGGACTTCTATTACTATTATCCTAAGAAGTTTAATAATAAAACAAATGGCATAACCCATAGAAGATGGCTTATAAAGGCTAATCCAAAGCTTACTGAGCTTTTAAAGGATACCATAGGACCAGGCTTTATAAAGCATCCTACAGATATGAAGGATTTTGTGGCCTTTAGTAAGGATAGCTCTGTTCAGAAGAGACTTCATGAGATAAAAAGAGAAAATAAGGAGAAGCTTGCAGCGGTTATAAAGAAAAATCAAGGAATTATTGTTAATCCTGATTCTCTCTTCGATGTGCAGGTAAAGAGATTTCATGCTTATAAAAGACAGACTCTTAATATTTTAAGAGTGATGCATCTTTATAATGAGCTTTTAGAAAATCCTAATTTGGATATTGTTCCAAGAACCTTTATTTTTGCTGGAAAAGCAGCTCCTGGGTACTATTTGGCAAAGAAGCTTATAGAGCTTATAAATGCAGTGGCAGCTCAGGTAAACAATGACCATAGGGTTAAGGATAAGCTAAAGGTTGTATTTATGGAAAACTATAGGGTTTCTCTTGCTGAGAGCATAATCCCTGCAGCAGATTTAAGTGAACAGATATCCACAACTACTAAGG
>JAEXZL010000153.1 GCA_023451395.1 Bacillota bacterium
ATTACAAAAAAGAAAATCAGGTAAAGGTTCAGGTTGTTGCAGCTAATTTGATTAAAAACTTTTCTAGGAATACGGGGGTGAGGCTTGATTATGATGATATGCTTCAGGCACAAATTAGCGAATTTATCTATCATTCCTTTTATCGCATACGATATGGTATTAATAAGAACCTTCTAAAAGCAAGAGAGGTTTCATCTTCATTAACAGAAGCAGTTAGAGTATCTTCTGCATTACTTGCAGATTTTATTGGTAAGCCATTACCTGATAATGAACAAGAATATATTGCTTTTATGTTTGATAATGCTGCTATAAACTCAAGATTATCATCCAAGTGGTTTTGTAGTGCAGTTCTAGTAACAGATTTAACAATGGCTGATGCAAATGATTTCATAACAAAAATCAATATGATAGAAGATGGAATAAAAATCAATCATGTTTTGCCTGCTCATCAGTTTCATGAAGCTTACCGATCAATGGAATCAGAGGTGATTTTGTCAACAGTTCCATTACAAATTAAAAATGATCAATACATTTTAGTTGATAATATTGAAAACACAAATTGGTTAAAAGATTTAAAAAACTACAAAAGCTACCACAAAGGTTTTTACAATAAAGCAAAATATTTACAAGAGGATTCAGTTATGAAAATTTTGGATATCATTAGGTGCAACTGTACCCCTAAGCAGTTTGACAATATTAAAACCCTAATAGAGGCTGAAGGGTTAATGGAAGGAGAATACAATAATGAAAGGAATAGAGTTATGCTTAAAGACCTTTTGACTGAAGATGTTATTATGCTCGGAGCAAGTGCTGAAAACTGGGAAGACTGTGTTAGATTGGGTGGCGGCCTTATGGCCAAGAAAGGTTGTGTAGAACCGCGTTTTATTGATGCCATGGTGGGATTTGTTCGGGACAATGGTCCTTATGTTGTTATAGCACCTGGAATAGCGATGCCTCATGCACGGCCTGAAGATGGTGTCAAAAAAATGTGCATGAGTTTAATCACATTAAAGACGCCAGTAGAGTTTGGTAATGAGGATAATGATCCCGTTGATTTAATTATATCTTTGGCAGCAATTGATAATACATCCCATTTATACGCATTAGCTGAACTTATGGAGATCTTAGGAAATGAACAATATGTTGACATTATCCGTAAAGCAAAAAGTGCACAGGATATTTTATCTATATTGCAAAAATAAAGTTAGGAGGAGATTTAAATGAAACGATTAAAAATTGTTACAGTTTGTGGATGTGGGTTAGGCAGCAGTTTAATTGCTAAAATGAGTATTGATGAAATACTAAGGGCTAATGGATATTCTGCATCAATTGAAACTGCTGATGGTGGAAGTGCTGCAGGTATTAAATGTGATTTGTATGTAACAACAAAACAATTTGCACCACGATTAGAGGGGCAAGGCATTCCCATAGTAGTAGTAACAAATTTCGTTAATAAGGAAGAATTGGCTGAAAAACTTTTAGCTGCAATTAAGGGACTTGTTATTGCGTAATTGCTTTGTATTTCAATTCTGTATGTGAGATTGCTAGCACTCAGATACAGAACTAATAATAAAATAATTAGGAGGAGTGTATAAAAGCATGAGTATTATTAATTTTTTAGTAAATAATGTATTTACAGATGCTAATGTATTTCTTGGAATTATTGCACTTATTGGTTTGTTACTTCAACGCCGCTCTGCTGTAGAAGTTCTTGAAGGGACAGTTAAAACAGTAATCGGCATGGTTATACTTAATGCTGGTATAGGAGTATTCCTTGGAGCATTGTCTCCCCTTACTTCTACACTTAGTGACTTATCAGGTGTACAAGCTGTTATGCCTGATTGCTTTGGCCCCTTTGGTGTGGTAATGCAAACCTTAGCTAAGGAGGTATCCCTTACCTTTGTTTTAGCCTTTATCATTCATATTTTATTAGTTAGAATACTACCTTGGAAAGGCTTCAAAAATGTTTTCCTCACTGGTCATATAATGCTATTTGAATGTGCATGGTTTGTTATGGCTTTTAAATATACTATGAATTTCAGTGGAACAATCTTGATAGTTATTTCTGCAGTATTTACTGGCCTACTTTGGACTATTCTACCAGCAATGGCTAGACCTTTCACTAAAGAATTAAATGGTGATGCATATACACTTGGACACTTGAACACATTAGGTGTTGTAATTCCCGCTTGGATTGGGTCCAAAATTAAAAGTTCTAAAAAATGTGAAGAACTAGAGTTGCCTGGTTTTCTGTCGGTTTTCAACGATTATGTAGTGCTACTTGCGTTTTTAATGCCTATTATTTATATAATTATTGGACTTATTCTTGGACAACCTGTTATTGAAACAATATCTGGCGGAACTAACTGGATTATATGGCTTATTATGGGGGGATTTGAATTCGCAGCTGGTATTGCTATAGTTTTGTATGGTGTTAGAATGTTCCTAGCAGCAATGCTGCCAGCTTTCCGTGGTATTTCAGAAAAAATTATTCCCGGTGCAATACCAGCACTTGATGATCCTGTATTTTATCCCTTCTCTCCAATTGCAACGACTTTAGGTTTTATTGCAGACTTTGGTGCTTCTATTATAGTTACCCTTATACTCATAGCTATGGGTTCTTCTACAGTTATTATTCCTGGTCCAATATTCTTCTTCTTTGACGGAGCTTTGGCTGGTGTATTTGGAGATAGAAAAGGAGGTTGGAAAGGCGCAATTATTGGTGGTGCCTTGATG
>JAEXZL010000182.1 GCA_023451395.1 Bacillota bacterium
ACAAAAGATAAGCTACCATAAACAAAAGAAAAAATATTATGCAGGTGTGGCGGAATTGGCAGACGCACTAGACTTAGGATCTAGCGCCTACGGCGTGGGGGTTCGACTCCCTTCACCTGCACCAATACTCTGCGGGAGTGACTCAACGGTAGAGTGTCACCTTGCCAAGGTGAAAGTTGCGGGTTCAAATCCCGTCTTCCGCTCCAAAATTTGCGGGTGTAACTCAATGGTAGAGTTCTAGCCTTCCAAGCTAGCTACGTGGGTTCGATTCCCATCACCCGCTCCAAAAAAGGCACTTGCTAATGCAAGTGTTTTTTTTGATGGAATTCACCCTTGGGGATGGGTGCAATTGGCCTAGGGCTGTGAAATCGTGCTGATGCAAGGTGAAATCGCTGTGGCAATGGAGGCAAACCTGCGGTTTCATTTCATAGAAATCTACGGTTTTGATTTTACTCTAGCCGTTAGCTGAGGATTTCATTTTTGTAGCCAATAAATAGCAAAGAGTATACTTTTTCTATAAGGAAGGGGTATGCTCTTTTTATTTGCTTAAGCTTGATAAAGTGAATAATTTCCCAATGACTACGTTAATGAATGAATGCTGCTGCCATTAAACTATATAATTGCTGTGAAAAATTATTTGGTTTATAATTTTATATAACATATCCATAAAGTGAATAGAATAATAAATAGCCATTTAGTATCGAAGCAGATATAGATTGTTATAAAATCCAATTGTAGATAGAGGAGAAATTTATGATTTACTTAGATAATTTTACCTTTCCTGATGCAGATGAGGAATTTGATTTCATATTGAGTATAAAAAGAACTTGCTATGATACTTTTTATCCCTTTAAAATATTATCTAAACATGGATTAGAAAGAATAGATTTCGAAGGAATTACAATCTTATATGGGGGAAATGGAACTGGAAAATCAACGGCATTAAATGTTATCGCAGAAAAAACAGGGCTGCTGAGGGATTCCGCATATAATAAATCAAACTTTTATAGTGATTATGTAAATTTATGTAATATGAAGATTGACACTGAAATTCCAAAGGGCAGCAGGATAATTACAAGTGATGATGTATTTGATTATATGCTAAATATAAGAAATTTAAATGAAGGAATTAACAATAAGCGGGAGGATTTATTTGAGGAGTATTTAGATGTAAAATACTCAAAGTTTCAGATGAAATCCATAGCTGACTATGAGCAGTTAAAAAAGGTAAATATGTCAAGAAGTAAAACCCAATCTAAGTATATAAGAAATACATTAATGGATAATGTTCGAGAATACTCCAATGGTGAAAGTGCCTTTTTATATTTTACTGAAAAGATAGGAGAAAATGGCCTGTACCTATTGGATGAACCAGAAAATAGTTTATCCCCAGGTAGACAGCTAGAGCTAGTTAAGATTATAGAGGATTATTCCCGCTATTTAGGTTGCCAGTTTGTAATATCTACTCACTCTCCTTTTTTATTGGCTTTAAAGGGTGCTAAGATATATGATTTAGATGAAGAAATAGTAGATGTTAAGAAATGGACTGATTTAGAAAATGTACGCATATATTATGATTTCTTTAAAAAGCATCATAATGAATTTTGATTAACATAATATAACTGGAGGTGAAGCATGGAGTATAGAGAATTAATGGATAGAGAAATTAACAGGAGTCTCTTTAATGACTTTCAGCGCCATCAAAAGGTAACTAAATGCTGGCGTAAAATTGATGATCAGTGGGTTATAAAAGATGTTCCATTTATTGATAAGTGGAGTGAAGAAGAGTATAAGGAATTGATTAGCTTCTTAAAAAACACTTTAAGAACTGGTGGAATTGTATACGGTGCCTTTAAAAGAGATAAATTGAAAGGTTTTGCATCTGTTGAAAGTAGTCTTTTTGGTATGAACTCTCAGTATCTAGACTTATCAAACATCCATGTTTCAGAAGATATGAGAGGACAAAGTATTGGAAAGAAATTATTTCAATTATCAGCAGCCTGGGCAAGGGCACAGGGGGCACAAAAGCTATACATATCAGGTCATTCAGCCGTAGAGTCACAGGGCTTCTACAAAACAGTGGGATGTGTTGAAGCACTAGAATATAATAAGGAACTTACAGAAAAAGAACCCTATGACTGTCAATTAGAATATCTTTTATGAAGTGATGATTAAAGTTATAATCATCTTTTAATTTAGATATCATGTATTTGGAGTATTTTCTCTTTCTAAGAATGAGATTCCATGCTATAATATACAAGGTAATAATAAGTATCTTAAAGATCTGAAATATTTATGCACCCATAGCTCAGCTGGATAGAGTTGCGGACTTCGAATCCGAAGGTCGGGGGTTCGAATCCCTCTGGGTGCACCAAGAACGTTGATTTTACTAGAGTTGATAGAATGTGATTTTGTCTTTCGCCGGATTGATCACACTTTTATCACACTAAGTATATCAACGTTCTTTTTTTTATTACATGAGTATAAATATCTGCTGTTATATTTATATTAGAATGGTCCAATAATGCAGATACAGTTTTAAGTGGTACATCAATTTTCAAATTGTTTAGAGCATAAGTGTGAGGTAATGAATACAGCTTCTTATAAGAAACATCATTTCTTATGGTAATATAGCTGGTGGGGTGATGCGATGAATACTATAGATTACTTCAGAGAATTGAGAGATATTTCATTGGCAATGTTTGGGAGATTTTTTTTACAGGATATAAATCAAGAAGTAACTAAATATTATGGATTTATATATAAGAAGGTGGAATGATTCATGAAGGATGAACTTAAGAAATTAAAGTTACCAGAAAAGTATATAGAGGTATTATTTGATTATAAAGAAGGGTTAGATAACACTCTGGAATGGATAGATTTACTTCAAAAGTGTATAGAAGAATATAATAGAATCTAAAGCGCTTACCTAGCTAAAAAGTAGGTGCTTTTATTAAGCATTGTAATAGATGTATAAAATAATAGAGATTCCGGAGACATCCGGAGTTTTTTTTGATAGAATGCCCTTGGTTAGATCAGGGATTCCGTAAAGTTTACAGCTTTGTACACAAGTCTGTACATAACAAAATACATTTTATTGAAATAAATGTTATAATTAACCTATATAGTAACTGCAATTTTTATACGCAGTTTTAGAAAAGTTCGAACTGAAGATTATTTATAAACTTAACTTAAGGGATTAAGCAGGGATGAAATGAGCGATGGAGGTATTATGAATAAACGAGGGAGAATTAAAACAGTCTTCTTATATGGTG
>JAEXZL010000206.1 GCA_023451395.1 Bacillota bacterium
GAAGAAAGAATGAATATTCTCCTATAGAGTTTATTACAGGAAGGGTCAAGGAAGTCTCAAGCATATTAGAAAAGGCTAATAAGTTTGAAATTCCAATAGATAGACTTCAGTATGAGATGGAGGATATAGCTGGCATACGAGTTATGTGCCAGTTTGTAGATGATATTGAGAAGGTAGTGGAGATACTTAGAAAACGTACGGATATGCAGATTATGTATGAAAAGGATTATATTACAAATGTTAAAGAAAGTGGCTATAGAAGCCATCATATGATTATAAAATATCCAGTAAATATGGCAGAGGAAACTAAGGAGATATTAGCTGAGTTTCAAATAAGAACTCTTGCCATGAACTTTTGGGCAACTATTGAACACTCCTTAAATTATAAATATAAGCAGCAGATCCCTGATCATATTAAGCTAAAGCTTAAAAGTGCTGCAGATGCAGCCTTTCAATTGGATACGGAAATGCTTGAAATAAAAGACGAAATAAAGGATGCTCAGAAGCTTTTTGAGGTAAAATCAGATGTTATTTCAAATATCATGAATAGAATTTTAACCCTTATGTCTATAGGAAAAATTGCTGATGCAAATCGCTATCAAATAGCTTTAAATAAACTTATTGATGATGGCGAGGTATGGGAATTTAATAATCTCCTTTATTCTATAGAAAGAGATATTGAGAAATACAAGGATTCCTAAAGGTGCCATAATGGCATCTTTAATTTTTTAAGTTGGTGTTATAATATTTATAGTTTTAACAGCATTTAGTGGAAAGGAATAATTAAATGGATAATGAAGGTATCAGAAAAGAAGAATCCCTAGAGGAACTTAGAAAAATCATAACGGACAATCCAATATATATAAGAAATATTGAAAATCCTCCTGAGGATCTTATAAAATTGGCACTAAGTCGTCGGGGAAAAGCCATTCAGTATATTAAAAAGCCCAGTGCTGAGCAGCAGCTTATAGCTGTAAAAAATGACCCTCTAGCTGTGGAATACATAGAAAATCCCACAAAAGAGGCTGCTATTTTAGCACTAAAGGGAAATTGGAATGCTTTAAGATATTTAAAGGAAGCTGGAAAGGACATTAAGGAGGCTGCTCTTAAGGAAAAGGGCTGGGCAATTCAGTTTATAAAAAATCCCACTGAGGAGGAGCAACTTTTAGCAATATACACTGATTATGATTCCATAAGATATATTGACTCACCTACGGAGAAAGCTCAGGTTGAAGCAATAAAAAAATACTGGGGAGCTATTAGATTTATTAAAAATCAGAGCTTTAAAGGAAAGCTGCAGGCTCTTAAAGAAAATGCCGAGGCAATTATGTATATTAACAGTTATACTGAAGAGGAGCTAGGGATTTTTGTTAAAAGTAATATAAATATATTAAAATATCTTTATGAAACTTTAGAAATAGATTGGGTAGTGACGCTTTTAAAGGAGAAGTTTCAAGAGGATAATATAGATAAGGTATATATTAAGGACTTTATGGAGCTTTCAATATTAGAAATGGATAAATTATCTTTTGTTAGAGATTATGGAAGCAAAGCTGCAAAGAGGGCTGTGGTAGATTATCATCTATCTTTGTAGCTTTAAGGGAAAGGAAGAAATACATTGAATTTTAAAGAAACGCTTAAAACTATGCACCTAATAATTAATACTGGTGAAGTTCCCCTCATTGTTGGAGAAAGTGGCATAGGTAAAACTTCCTTAATAAAGAAGTTTTGTAGGGAGGAAGGCTACTACCTTATAAGTATTGATGCCAACCTGTTAAAGGAGGGAGAAATCGGAGGACTTCCTACCGTAGAAGAGATTCTGATAACTAAAAAAGGTGAAAATAAAAAGGTTAAAAGAACAGTATATGCGGTACATACAAAGCTCATGGAAATACAGGAGGTTTTAGAAAATAAAAAGGCAGATAAGGTCCTACTTTTTATAGACGAGATAAATCGATGTGAGCATGCAGTTCAGCAGGAGCTTATGAATCTTATATTAAACAGAGAGATAAACGGATTTTTTCTACCAGAGGAAGTAAAAGTGGCGGCAGCAATGAATCCTTCTGGAAGGTATGAGGGATATGAAAACAGTGAATATCAAGTAGTAGATATGGATCCTGCTCAAGAAGATAGATTTGTTTGGCTCTATATGGATTCTGAAGTGAAGGAATGGATAAATTGGGGTATGAGCAGTGACGGTAATATACACCCTCAGGTTCTTGAATTTATATCTTCCTTTCCTCAGTATCTTCATACTCCGGATGTTTCATCATCAATTAAGGCGACACCTAGAAGCTGGGAAAGGATTTCTAAAGCATATACCCTTTATTGTGATAATATTGAGGATATACAATCTTCAATACTTTTTAACGCTATAAAAGGAAATGTAGGCAGTGAAATAGCTCAGGACTTTATGGCTTTTATTGAAAACTATAAAAACCCATTAATAAGTCCTCAGGAAATTATAGAGCTAGAGCTTATACCTGATCAATTGAAGGATATCCTTGGAAAAGAAAACCCTTCAAGACTTCATATATTCTCCAGAAATTTTCTCTCTCTTATAGAAGAAAGAGGATGCAAAGAAGAGGAAATTACACTTTTTTCTAAGGTTATCACCTTCTATCCAAAGGACTTAAGAATAGGAATTATGAAGGAAATTAAGGAGAGCTATTCCTCAAAGCTATATGAAGCCTTTCTTGAAGACGAGGTATTTATAGATGGATTTTTTGATAGCTATAAATAGAAGGAGGCTATGTCATTGAACTTTGAAGACAAAAGAGCACTTCTTTACAATGAGGCCCTAAAGCTCTTAGAAGGTGGAGTATTTACCCAAAGCTTTAAAAGAGGGGTTCTTTCATTAATTGAGGACTGCACCTTGGAGCTTATGGAAAAGGAGGATAGCTTCTTTGGAAGATTTTTGCTTAATATGAAGAGAGAGGTTAGCTTGAGGAGCAAAGCTCCTCTAGCCACTAGTGCAGATAATAATGGGTATATCCTTTATATCAATCCCTTAAGCCTTCTTCCATGCAATAAAGAGGAGATTAAAGCACTTATAAAGCATGAAATATATCATATAATTTTTGGACATCATAGAAGAATAATTGAGCTTAGAGGAAGATATAGTTTAAGGGCAATAAATACCGCTATGGACATCTCTGTTAATCAATTTATTAAAAAACTCCCATCCTTTTGTAGAAGGCTTGATGAAATTAAGCTTGAATATAATGCTCCTTTAGAAGAAAATATGCCCTTGGAGCTTTATGTGGAATTGATTCAAAAGGCTATAGATAAGCTTTCAATTGATGGTGAAGAATCCTCCACTAAAGAAGATGAAGATGATTATATTGAAGAAATTCATAGCCTGTGGCTTATGGAAAATAAGCTTTCTCCAGATGAGCTAGCGGAGATTGAGAAAAAAGCTACCAAAGAAGCCTTTAAGGGAATAATACCTCAGGGAATGGAAAGATATTTAGGTGATAAAGGTAAAAAAGGTGAGCTTTCCTGGCAGGATTATTTAAAAGGTAAGCTTGCAACAATGAAGAGTGGCTATAAAAAGACAATTACCAGAAAGGATAGAAGACAGCCGGATAGGTTAGATATAAGAGGAAGTCTTCCAAAGAGAATACCTAAGGTAATAGCAGCGGTGGACATCTCAGGCAGTATGACGGATAAAGAGCTTAAGAGCATTCTTGTAGAGCTTTATACCATTGTTAATAATCATCAGGGAGAAGTAAAGGTTCTAGAATGCGATAGTGATATCAGAAGAGTGTACAATATAAAAAGACCCATAGATATTAAAAAGCCAATAGAAAATAAAGGTGCTACAGCTTTTTCTCCAGTTTTTCAGTATATTAAGGATAATCAGCTTAAGGATTATTTTTTAATTTACTTTACAGATGGAAAAGGAGAAGAGGAGCTTAAGGTAAAAACAGTTAACTCTCATACCCTCTGGGTTATTACCGGAAAAGAAGGGCAGCTTTCTTTAAAAAACTATCCAGGACAGATAGTAAGGCTTAAGAAGATATATGAAAATAAAGAGGAAAGCACCTATGGCATTAAAATAGCTAAGGAGCTTTTAAAGGATTGGGACATTGATACTGAGGCAAATAGTATTCAAAGCCTTAGAGTAGACATATAAAAAAGCTGATATCCATGGCAAATTTTTGCCCTGGGTATCAGCTTTTGATTTAGCTATCCGATAAATAAAGGTGTACAATTTTCTTCTTGCTAAATAAGGATGTATAAATTCTAGTGGCAGCCGCCTCCACAGGTGGAGCATCCGCCTTCAGGTTGAAGAACAGCTCTTAGGCTTAAGCCTCTGCCGTCATTTTCCTCAGTAGAAAGTATCATGAAGCCTTGATATTCCTCAACTAGGTTCTTATCTACCATGAACTTAATGTCATTTACATTTTCGATTATATCATTTTCTGCTTCTTCATCTATTACAATGTTAAACATAGGACCGCCACAGCCTACACCTGCTAGGTTAATTCTGATTTTGTACTCTTCAACATTATTATCATCTAAAAACTGCTTGAATTCTGTATAAGCAGATTCACTCATATTTATAGCCTTCATCTATAATCCCTCGCTTTTTAAAAATTTGATATTAATGAAATATCACTTATTATAATAATACTAAAGACCGCCTTAATCAATAGCTATTTAAATAATTATCATTATTAATTAATAAAATCTAAAGGCGTATTTGTAATGATTATTATATGTCCAATGTGAAAAAATATTAAACTACCATAGTAAACTGTAGGAATATTCCGAGGTGGATGGTAAAATATAATTATATAAAGGGATTGGGAGAGATAATTATGAATATAAATTTTACTAAAAGACAATTTAAAGCTCTCTTAGAGCTTGCAAAATTTAATAAGGAAATACTATTAGATGAGAAAAACAATGATTTAAAGGAATATCACTCTCTTATTCAGTACATATTGACCTTTGAAAACCTACATAAATCCTTAAATCAAGCAGGAAATGATGCTAAAGAGGAGGAAGATTTAAAAGAAGACAGGCTAATAAGCTATAGAGAAGCTATGGAGGAGGAAATCTTCTGGAGAGGGTTATGTAAAAGAATAGCAGCAGAAAAGCTTTGTGATGAATATCCAGAAATAAATATTGAAAATTGCATAGAGTATGAGAATAAAAAAAATACTATGGAAAAAATGCTTTTAAAAAGCTTTACCTCACAAGAGATAGGGATTGAAACAAAGGAAGGAAATGATGAATAGCTTTACCGGAGAATAACCAAAAGGGTTAGCTCCGGTTTTTTTATTCCTATGAATAACAAAATGATAATAATTATCATTTACAAATAAATATTAATTCATTATTATATATAGAGAGAGTTTTTGGTAAGAAAGGAAGGATAATAGTGAAGGAAAGTAAGTATAGAGTTTTACTATATTATAAATTTGTAGATATTGAAAATCCTGAAGAATTTGCTATAGAGCATTTAGAGCTATGTAAGAGCCTGAGGCTAAGAGGAAGGATACTGGTAGCAGAAGAAGGATTAAATGGAACTGTTTCTGGCCTTAAAGAGGATACAGATAAGTATATGGAAATTTTACAAGGGGATTCTAGATTTAAGGATATGGTTTTTAAAATTGATGAAGCTTCTGAACATGCCTTTAAAAAAATGTATGTAAGACGAAGAAAGAGTATAATTACCCTACAAGAGGAGGATGATGTGAATCCTCAGATTAAAAAGGGTACATATCTAAAGCCTAAGGATTTTTATGAAATGCTCCAAAGAGATGATGTTATAGTTGTGGATGGTAGAAATGACTATGAATATGAGATAGGACACTTTAGAGGAGCTATAAGGCCTGAAATTAAAAATTTTAAGGAGTTTCCAAAATGGATTGAAGAAAACCTAGCAGAGCATAAGGATAAGAAGGTAATAAGCTACTGTACCGGAGGTGTTCGCTGTGAGAAGCTTACAGGAGTGCTTATGAATAAGGGCTTTCATGAGGTATATCATTTAGAGGGAGGCATAGTGACTTATGGAAAGGATCCTGAAGTTCAGGGAAGGCTCTTTGATGGTAAATGCTATGTCTTTGATGAAAGAATAGCGGTGAAGGTTAATAACACAGAGGAGGACAGAATTATCTCTAAATGTTCCCACTGTGGTAAGTCCTGCGATAGATATATCAACTGCACCAATGATGACTGCCATGATCAGCATCTTTGCTGCGAAGACTGTGAAGAAAAATACCATGGTTTTTGTTCTTCTGCCTGTGAGGATTACATAAAGATACATCCGGAAAGGGATGCAAGGGTGAGAATTGAGGCAAAGCTAAAGATGTATGAAAAATACAAGCAAAATCCAAAAAAGGCACAGTATTTTAGAAAATCTATATAAGAAGCTAGGATACTATAATTAGTATAGTTAAGTTAGTATTAAGTTTTACAAATTTGGGAGCAAAATTCCTGTATAAATGGGAATTTTGCTCCCAAAGATTTTTAATTTTCTGGGTCCTGGTACGGTGTATCCTGGAGACCTGATAGCTGCAGATGGGCTACCAATTTATTAAGAGGTTGGCGGATAAGATTTTTCAGCCATTTGATATTTCCAAAGCACTTAACTAAAGTTGGACTAACGGCATAATAAACCTTGATGAATATCCTCCCTAGTTTGGTTTGCTTTAAATTTAAATCACGAAACCTGCGTAGCGTCCATACCTCTGGGCAATCATAGGAGCCGTAAACGGAGGTTGCAATATAGCAGCCTTGGCTGCTTGAGCGATAGCTACCAGCAGATTTCCTGCCTGATCTGTAACCTTCATCATATCCTTCCTCAAAGCCTTCTTCGTAATCATAATCGTCATCGTAATCGTCTTCATAATCGCTCATGTGAAAAAACTCCTTTCCTGTAAATATTACAAATTATGATTATATAATACCAAAATATTAAAAAGCATGTCCATTAAAACTGATATTTTACTGAGATTAAGATTATTTTAAAGTAAAAGGAGTATTGCATTGTCTTGCAATACTCCTTATTTATATTACTTAGCAACTATATTTACTAATCTTCCTTTAATTACGATCACCTTAACTACTGTCAAACCTTGTAAGGCTTCCTTAATAAAGGGCTCAGAAAGTGCAATTTCCTGAATTTCCTCTTGGGAAAGTCCTGTGGAGATATTAGTCTTTGCCTTTATTTTACCATTTATCTGTATTGCTATCTCTACCTCATCCTTGATAAGGGCTTTTTCATCAAGCTCAGGCCATTTTTGATTGAAGATAGAATAATCATTACCATCTCCTGTAAATGATACGAGCTCATTATAATACTCCTCGGCAAAATGTGGTGCAAAGGGAGCCATAAGCTTTATAAAATCTATAACTGTTTCCTTTAAGAAGGCTCCATTTATGTCTTTTTCCTGAAGGTATTTAGAAAGAGCATTGGAAAATTCCATTAGTCTTGCTATGGCAGTGTTAAATTGAAGCATCTCTGTATCAGCTGAAACAGCTTTAATGCTGTTGTGCCTCCAATAGTTTAGTTCCTTTTCTGCCTTATCCATGGTCTTTTTACAACCTTTTGATATTTGCTCCTTAGAGCTTTCAAGGATTCTCTCAACTCTTTCAATAAAGCGTGCTACAGATTTTATTCCATCATCAGACCAGGCACCGCCTTCTACATAGGCAAAGCCAAAGGCAAGATACATTCTAAATACGTCAGAGCCATATTCTTTAATGTATTCATCTGGAGAAATAGTATTTCCTCTAGATTTACTCATTTTAAAACCATCTGGTCCAAGTATTAAACCCTGGTGGGTCAAGGACTGGAAGGGCTCATTAAAATTAAGATATCCAAAATCCCTTAAGGCCTTTGTTATAAAACGAGCATACAATAAATGCATGCAGGCATGCTCCGGACCACCAACATATTTATCCACTGGAAGCATTGCGTTTATAGTATCACTATTAAAAGGCTCTTGTGAATTTTTATTATCTGGATATCTTAAATAATACCAGGAGGAGCATACAAAGGTATCTAGTGTATCTACGTCCCTTTTTGCAGGACCTCCGCAATGAGGACAGGTGGTGTTAACGAACTCCTCAGATTTAGCAAGAGGTGATTTTCCATCGGGAGCAAACTCAACATCATAAGGTAGAGTTACTGGAAGATTTTCATAAGGAACTGGAACAGTTCCGCATTTTTCGCAGTGAATCATAGGTATAGGTGCTCCCCAATATCTCTGCCTGGAAACCAGCCAATCTCTAAGCCTATAGTTTACCTTTTGTGAACCTAAGCTATTCTTTTCTAGCTCTTCTACAACCTTTATTTTTCCTTCCTCAGTAGTTAAGCCATCAAACTTTCCAGAGTTAACCATGATGCCATATTCCACATAGGGAAGAGTGCTTTCACCTTTTTTAGCTTCGATTACTCTCTCAATAGGAAGCTGATATTTTGTTGCAAAGGAAAAGTCTCTTTCATCATGGGCAGGAACAGCCATAACAGCTCCTGTTCCATAGGTGGCAAGAACATAGTCGCCAATCCAGATAGGAACCTCCCTGCCGTTAATAGGATTTATTGCATAGGAACCAGTGAATACACCAGTTTTCTCTCTGGTGATTGACTGTCTTTCAATCTCTGTTTGCTTTTTAGCTTCATCCTTATAAATTTCTACCTTAGCTTTATACTCTTCAGTAGTAAGCTCATCAACTAAAGGATTTTCTGGGGCTAATACAACATAGGTAACACCAAAAAGGGTATCTACTCTAGTAGTAAATACATCAAAGGAGATATCTCTATCCTTTACCTTAAAGGTAACCTCTGCACCAGTGGATTTTCCAATCCAGTGCTTCTGCATAGCCTTAGTCTTTTCTGGCCAATCAATAGTATCAAGTCCCTCTAAAAGCTCATCGGCATAGTCTGTAATCTTTAAGAACCATTGTGTCAAATCTTTTTTTGTAACCTCAGTATGACAACGCTCACAGGTTCCGTCCTGAACCTGCTCATTAGCAAGAACAGTATTACAGGAAGGACACCAATTTACAGGAGCCTTTTTTCTGTAGGCTAAGCCCTTTTCATAAAGCTTTAAAAATAGCCATTGAGTCCACTTATAATAGTCAGGATCACAGGTAACCACCTCGTTATCCCAGTTAAACATCGCTCCCATAGCCTTAAGCTGCTTTTCCATGGTATCAATATTCTTCTTAGTAGAATCCCAAGGGTGTATTCCTGTTTTTATTGCATAGTTTTCTGCTGGAAGTCCAAAGGCATCAAAGCCCATGGGTTGAAAAACATTATAACCTTGCATTCTTTTAAATCTTGCCCAGGAATCCACCAAACCATAATTATACCAATGTCCTGCATGAAGATTTGCACCAGATGGGTAAGAGAACATTTCAAGAACATAAAGCTTCTTATCCATCTTATTTGGGTCAAATTTATATAGATCTGTTTCTTCCCATTTTTTTTGCCACTTTCTATCTATGGCCGTAGAATAATTGCTCATTATAATCCTCCTTATACAACTTATAATTATTTCTATAAATAAAAAAATCCCTCATCTACAAATAAGAGACGAAAGATTGTATTCCGCGGTACCACTCTAATTAGGTGCAATATATTACACCTCAGCTTAAAATAGATAACGGTATACCCGTACCAGGCTTTCACCATTGGTAAGCTCCATGGCAAGTTCATATTCCTATAGTATTGCCTTTCACCAAAGGGGCAACTCTCTGAAACTATAAAAAATATTACTACTCCATATCATAGCCATTTATTCAATAATGGTTAAATTATAACTCAGGATAGGGTAAAGGTCAATGATATAGAAATTTTTGATCCTATAAATATAGGTGTATTTTATACCTTTAAAATTAAGAGATAAGTAAGATTGCTTTCATCATCTTAAAGAAGCAGAGAAATATTATAATGATAATAAGTATCAATTGAAAAATAAAGTCGAATGAGATATATTTTTATTTAGAAAAATAAAATTAAATTAAAAAAATAACTTGAAATAAAATAATCATTATTATATAATAATCATTGTAAGTGTGAAATATTTATATGTATTAGGAGGAATGAAAATGAAAAAGTTTGTTTGTAATGTTTGCGGATATGTACATACAGGAGATACAGCACCAGAGTTTTGCCCAATATGTAAGGCACCAGCAGAAAAGTTCACTGAGCAATCAGGTCAGAGAACATGGGCTGCAGAGCATGTTGTTGGAGTAGCTCAAGGAGCATCAGAAGATATAATGGCTGATTTAAGAGCTAACTTTGAAGGCGAATGCTGTGAGGTTGGTATGTACTTAGCAATGGCTAGAGTTGCTCATAGAGAAGGTTATCCTGAAATAGGTCTTTATTATGAAAAGGCTGCTTGGGAAGAAGCTGAGCACGCTTCAAAGTTTGCTGAACTTTTAGGTGAGGTTATAACAAATTCTACAAAGAAAAATCTTGAGCTTAGAGTAGATGCTGAAAATGGAGCTACTTCCGGTAAGTTCGATTTAGCAAAGAGAGCTAAAGCAGCTAATCATGATGCTATCCATGATACAGTACATGAAATGGCAAGAGATGAAGCAAGACATGGAAGAGCTTTCGAAGGTCTTTTAAAGAGATACTTTGGTTAATTAGAAATGAATTAAAATCAATGCTTTTAAGCATTTTAGGGTGTATTGGCATAAGTCAATGCACTCTTATTTTTTATCAAAAGGGTTGTGTAAAATTGGGGATAAAGTGTTCATTTATTCTTTATCTTCTATTATTCCATACACATAAAAATGCGGGGAAATATGTAACCTACACAATTGTTAATGACTTGCTTTTTTTTGCAACAAAAAAGTGTGCAACGCACACTTTTTATAAGTATCACAACATATACTCTTGATTACCAAACAGCCTTTGCTTAACAACCTCTTAATTTCTCTTTGATTCAGTTTATCCATTCAACAAAATGGAAGTTGTAGTGCAGTTATTTTTAATTTGTAAATGCTGTGACAAAAAAACATATAGATGTAATTAGTGATAGCGGGGTCATTACATACTTTTCCTTTTTACTGGTAGAACAGAAATTCATAATTGTATTTATTAAAAGATATATCGCAAAAAATATACAAATACCTTTTGCCACCTTTTGTGGAATTCCAAGTGAAATGATTTCTCCAACTTGAAGTATTATTAAGCTTGCAAATACCTGTATGAAAAATGAAATACCAGTGGCAATTCTCATTTTGGGAGGTACCACTCTAAACCTTCCACCCATTGTGAATTCACCTAATGGTAATCCTATAGTTACTAAAAAAGTTAATATAGCAACAAGGGTAAAAAGCACCGCACCTATTATCGGGAAAAATGACATAATCCTCTGCCTCCTGTATTCTTTATAGTCCTTTAGGTCCATTACTTTCAATGTTTCTTTCCCTCATAATATCCGCAATAGTTTTTGAGGTAGTATCCTGAGGGGTATAGCCTAAGAGCTTTAGTACCTCATAAAATTCTTCTTCCTTTGATGTTTCAATTTCTAGGTAGGGGAAGGGGCAAAATTCCTTTTCATTAATGTCTATTTCAATTAGAGTGTTTTTATATTTATAGCTCTCACGGTATTTTTTTATGCTTTGAATTAGAGTTAGGCCTAGGGCTTTGAATATTTTAGAACCTTCCTCACCATTATCAATAATTACTTCACTTTCCTCCATATTTTTAAAGAGATCCTGGCTCAGCATTTTTTTTACGGTCATAAAGCATACTTGCTTATCATTAAGTGTATCCTTTACCTCTCGTATACGAGCATAGCCTTTATCCTTTAAGAGGCGCATATCCTGAAAGTCATAAATATTATTAACCTGATCCTCCTTTTTTACCAGAGGGATATTATTATCTTTCATTATATTCCTAATTTTTTCTAGGTCTATATCTAGTATTTTAACTTCCATTTCTTTCACTTTAGTACCTCCTGTATTCTTTACTTTTTAAGATTGTATATTATTTTGTAAAAAACTAAGTCAGTGCATAGTTTAATTTCTTTAAGTCGGTGCATAAATTAATATCCTTAAGTTGGTGAATACTTAATTATTTATTATATCACAATGGATTTATAAAAGATTTATATTGATTTTCTTTTAAATCGACCAGTTAAAAAGTAAATCATTAATCCAAAGGAATAATAAATTATTACTTTCACCTATATCTTTACTTTCATAAAAATACTTTTCCTTTTTCACACTTATATTTTTAATTATACAAGTGTAAATTCAATTATTAAATTAATTTACATATTAGGCATGGATTCTCTTATTCACTTTAAGATATTTTCCTATTTCATCCGCATCACAGATTAGGTGGTTTGCTTATTCTTTCACAGAAAATATGCAAAAAAGCAAAGCAGTAAAGAAGCTATTAGCTACTAATATGCATAATATACATTGGGAGAAAATATTAGAAGGGCTAAGGGGGCTTCGTTAATTATGGGGATAATTAGGATTATTGTAATAAGCTTTGTTGTTTCAGGTTTAGTAATAATATGGTCTTGTATTACTATTAGTGGTAAGGCTAGTAAGATTGAAGATGAAGAGTGGAGAAGGGAAAGTGAGACTATACAAGAAAAGGAAAAGGGAGCTTTATAATAAGTGAATATTTTATTAGATAAACAATAAACTGATGACCATAATGTATTTATAAATTTTATGTGGTATTATTTTATTTATAATATTAATTATTTAATATGCTATAAGATGTTATAGGGGAGGGTTTTTTTATGGATAATTTTAAAGAGCAGCTAGTGAGAGTAGAAAGTAATGGTTTATATAAGGTTGCCAAGGTTTTTATGTATGTATTTGCAGTGCTTGCACTATTGTCTTTAAGTTTTTTTAGGCTTACCTTAGTAGCGATATTTGGTATTTTGTCAGGACTCCTCTTTTTCTTTAAGAAAGAGCTTTATGTTGAATATGAGTATAGTTTAACTAATGGTGAAATAGACATAGATAAAATAATGGAAATGAGGAGTAGAAAAAGAATAATTTCCTTTCATATGAAAGAGGTGGAGCTTCTGGCACCTGTTGACAGCAATGAATATAAGGGTTTCTCATCCAAGCCTGAGAGCATCATTAAAGCTTTTCCAAAGGAAGATAAATCTAGGCAGTATGCGGCCATAGTCACCGGAGGTGGTAAGAGGCTTCAGGTTTTATTTGTTCCTAATAAAGAGCTTTTAGACCTTTGTTTCTTATATAATCCAAAGGCTGTGAAGAAAAACATATAGATATTTACTAAGGAGAGACTATTCCTATGGAATATATTAACGATATAACCATACATGAAGCAGTGATACACATTTTAGACAGCAACGGTGAGGAGCCAATTTTAAATAACTTTAAGTTAGATTTCAATGAGGAGATATATAAATTTATTTTAAGGCATCTTGAAAAATCCTTAAAGGATGAGGAGCTTAAATATGCTATCTTCAACGAAAAGAGAACTGTGGTTAAGGAGATAAGTCAGGAGTTTTTAAAGGGAGAAAACCCAGATTTTATTGAGGTTTCCAAGGAGCTTGCCCGCCAGCTGTTTGCTTTAATTAAGGCTAATGTGAATATTCCTTCCTGTGATCTCATGGTGGTTAACTTTTCCACAGAATATGGTCCTATGCTTGGAATTCTAAAGATGGATTATGTAAAAAACTTTACCCATGAGGTAGATTTTGTGGAAGATAAAATTGGTATTAATATAATACCTCACACTACAGGCCTCCCAGGAGGAGGCCAAAGGCTGCAAAAGTCTGCCTTTATAAAAGCTATTAGTGAGGATCAGGACTTTAACCTTATGGTTATAGATAAGCAGGGAAGAGGCAAGGATGAGGAGGAATATGGAAGTAATTATTTCATCTCAAGCTATTTAGGCTGCACTGTCATCAAAAATGAAAGGGATATGACTAAAGGACTTCTAAAAGCCGCTGAAACCTGGACTAGAAACAATATATCTGAGGATGCAGATAAAGCAGAACAGGTAAGGAGTACCATAAAGCAGAAGCTTAAGGAGGAGGAGATAATAAATCTTCAAGCCTTAAGTGAGGAGCTTTTTAAGGAAGAACCAGATAAGAGACGAAGCTTCAATGACTTTACTATATCTCAAGGGCTAGAGGAGGAAATAGCCTTAGATAAGCAATATGTAGAAAAAAAGTTAAAAAGGATAAGACTTAAGATAGATAAGGATATAGATATTTATATTAATGAAGAAGCTTACAGCGACATAAATCGTTTTGAAATAGTGAGAAATGGTGATGGCAGTATTAATATG
>JAEXZL010000007.1 GCA_023451395.1 Bacillota bacterium
TTACTCTGTCCTATGATATCATGGAAATCATATTTTGCCACATTCCCCTTAGTGCTAAGCTTATTCCTAACTTCCTTTTCCATGTTCTGAAGCTCAGAAACAAAGCTCATATTTAAAACCCTTCCAAGGGTTTTATCACCTGCTCTAAAGGTACTCTTTTTTATAAGGATATCAGCATTATTAACCTGAAAAATCTCATTATTATTAGTTTTTCCATCATTGATAAAAGCCAATGCTTTATTATTAGATATGTATTTTGATATATTTTCTCCTACCATTATAGGCTGTTTATTTCCAATGAAATTATGTATATTGTCATTTTTAAAGCTTATATTATTTTTTTCATCTAAGGCCATTATTCCTTCTGAAGAAGAATTTAATACCGCTATAAGAGTGCTTTTTAATTGATCTACAGTCCTGCTAAGAGCCATATATCCCTTTAAATATCTCAAAGTAAGTATATTAATTCTTTCTATAGGTAACCCAAGAATAATCATAATTTCTATAATAGTAGATATATCTATTATCTTATAGCCCAGGTCTATGTACTTGCTTATTCCCCTTGGAATACACTCAACTGCACCTGCAGTAATAGCCATATCCACCTTATCAGTAAGCTCGGAAGCACCAGGGCAGTCAGGACTATAGGCTATATAAGTCATGTTATTAAGACCAAGCTCCTGCAAAAGTCTTATAGTCTCCTGAGAGGATTCGTAGGAATAGCTTACTACTAAAGCCCTGCTCCTTTCTTCAACATTAATGAGCTTGTTAATATCTGTAACGTTTATGTTTCTTATCATTCTTAATACAGGAACATTTAAAGGAGCCTTTTCCTTAATCACATCATAAAACATTGTGCTTGCTACCAAGATCAGGTCGAAACCTAGTAGCTTTTCCGCACTATCATCTATATACCGAAGTACTACTTCCACATCTTTATCAAATATCTCCTCTAACTGTTGTTTATAAGATATAGCCATCTTCTTGTCGCTAGCCACTAAAGCAATCCTGTTACCAATCATTCTACATCACCTACCAATTAAACCTGCCAGACAATTAAATGCTATCCATATAATAATGCATATATATACTTTATTATACACCCTTAGTTACCTTCTAAAAAGTAAATAAAAGGCATAAACCCGCTAAAGCATGCCTTTTATAAGCTCCTCACACTCCAAGAGTATAGTAACAACCCTATTTCTTTCTCTTATGAGCTGAGTAATTAAAAATCTTTCTTTTTCCTCAGAAACCCTTTGAAGATCTATAAGCCTTGATAGCATTGGTACAGGATGACTCATTACCGCCTTATCATGGTTAAATTCAGATCCTTTACTGTAACAAAGTCTTATAAGCTTTCTCTGAAGCTTTACAATTACACTGCAGGCCTTCTTAATCTCTGTGCTTTCCTTATCTAAATCTAAAGCAAAAGCCCATTGATAAAACTCCTCCAAAACTCTACTAAGGTTTTGTACTCCTTGAAAAACTGGTGAAAGATCAAATTTATCCCCAATAATGTTTTGGTAATTTTTAAGATATTCATCTATAGACCTGACCATATTTCTATGATCTATAGGTAAAAGTGCCTCATTACAGAGCTTTAGAACCGCTGCTATATATACTTTTGTATCTCTAACAAAATTTTCTTCATCCACAATACTTAAATTATCAAGAGGAGTATGCCACTCCATATTTCCCCCAGAGCCTCTTACATGATAGTATCCAAGCTTTCTTCTTTTCTCTTCCCCAAGGCTTGAATTCACCATGAATAAGGATGTTATTCCAATGCAGTTAAAGGAATAATCCCCTGCTCTAACAGGTCTTACCCAGTGAGGTTCTATTTCCGTCACCTCTTTAACCAGGGAAGTACAAAAGTCCTTCACATCCTCTGTCCACATTATTCCTTCATAGGTATCAGCATTTTTACAGCCTGTGGATTCACAGTTAATTTGTGCTATACAGTTGTTGTAGAGCTCTACAGCATAGTTATCAGCAAACCAGGTTGAGCCAGCAAATCTTCCAGTGGAATGTCCAGGCCACCATGCAATCCAGAGACTCCTTCTCAGTTCCTTTTCATGTCTTTTCAATACTCTTGCTATTTCTAAAAGTGAAGCATCTCCAGTGGCATTATCACCAATGCCTGTATACCAAGAATCTAAGTGTCCATGGAGCAGAACAAACTTCTCCCTATCCAGTTGCCCATGAAGCTTGGCAAGTACCAAAGGGCACTTTTTCCAACCTTCATCTAATACCGTCTGCATTGCTACCCTTACCTTACTGCTCTCCAGGCTTTCTAACAACTTTTTACCATCAGAATGTTTTATAGACACTATAGGAATTCTTACATTAATATTATGATCCTCTAGGCTAGGAGCACCCCATACTGACTGACAGGTACTCTGGTGTATCTGCTCTCCATACTGCATGAATATTGCAGCTACACCCCCTCTGTTTATAATATCATCCACCTTATCTGTGGAAGGCACCCCCTCACAAATGATAATTTTACCCTTTGGATCTTTTTGAAAGGATAACCTATTTTCTATATCTCCATAGGAATATGGGGTTGAAAAGCTTTCAGCATATACTAGTTCACCGTCAATCCATTTATCATCGGTAGATTTTGAAAAGGCTGGAGCGAGAGCTTCTATTTCTATATCTTCAGATACTATTCTTAATCTTGCTTTTTTGGGGTTACTCAAATATAGCTCTGGCCAAAGAACTTGATGATCAACCCCATAAGCTTCAAGCTTCTGAACAATATACCTTGCTGCCTCTCTCTCCCCCTCACTTCCTGATTCCCTATCAAGGGTAGAAAATTTTTCAAGAAGTTTTTTAGGTTCTATTAAGCCAATTTCATTTAATATTGACTGTTCCTTTATTCCAAGCATGAGTTCTACCTATCCTCCTTCAAAGAAAGCCTATAATCCCTTATACCCAGGTTTCCTTTAATACCCTAATAACGTTTTCTCCCATGACCTTTTTAATATCCTCATCACTATAATTATGCTTAACAAGCCATCTTAAAATATTGTGAGATGCCTCTGTAGGATTCTCTAAGCCTTTAACATATTCAACCTCTTCAAAGGGAGGAACCGTTGCTCTGGCCTGCTTTTGTGAAAAGTTTGAAGCAAAAACATGATGCACTCCTACATGATCTCCATAGTTTGTATCCGGTCCAAAGGCTACATGATCTATTCCAACTAAATTAACAACATATTCAAAATGCTCCATAAAAGACTCTATTCCGTGAGTCATATTATTGTAAGTTAAGGTAGTATGTGGAGCAGCCTCAATTCCTATAACCCCTCCTTTAGCAGCACAAGCCTTTAGTACATCATCAGGCTTCATCCTTATAGTATTCCATAATGCCCTAGCTCCACAGTGGGACAATAAAATAGGCTTTGAGCTTGCCTCTATAACATCTAAAGTAGTCTTGTCTCCTGTATGAGAGCAATCAATAGTCATTCCAACCTTATTCATTCTCTCCACGACCTTATATCCAAAAAGCGTTAATCCACCATCTCCCGGTTCCTTACAGCCTGAGCCTAAGGCATTTGATTCACTATAAGTAATTCCAAGGGATCTTACTCCAAATCCATGGAGCATCTCAACACGGTCCACCTCATTTTCAAGGATTGCCGCACCCTCTATGGTAGGAATAAGCGCTAGCTTTCCTTCTTTATGTGCCCTTTCTATATCTTCTACCTTATCACATCTTAAAATATAATCTTGGTGAGCAAGGTCACATAACCTAAGACCAATATCCTGAATTATATCATTCCACTTCCACCCAGCCCA
The DNA here is from genome assembly GCA_023451395.1 of Bacillota bacterium. Lineage (GTDB taxonomy): Bacteria > Bacillota > Clostridia > Clostridiales > Clostridiaceae > JAEXZL01. The sequence goes on from JAEXZL010000007.1 coordinate 3,802, forward strand.
GGAGGATATGGTGCAAGTACCGTTCATCATATTATCAAAAATTGCATCTAAGTATGTATGGGAAAGACCTAAGTAATTGCACCTCACCCTTCCTTCTCTGTTGAAAGCCCTCATTTCTTGAACATTTTCTGGTCTCACTGCTGGATGATCATGAAGAGAAATAAAAATATTTTTCTCTGCCAAAGAAAGCACTCTTTTTTCCTCTTCATCATTAAGAGGTATCAGATACTCTGGTACTCGATGGAGGGGGTCCACTAACTTAAAATACTTGTAATCCTTTCCTTCCTCAAGATAATCATAAGCCATATAGCCATCATACTTCTTGTTTATCCCCAAAAGAACTCACCCCTTTTAGAATATTTATTATTAGGCGATAAGAATCTACCGCCTAATAATAGCTTTTAAAAGTTATACTCTCCTCATTAAGCCCAAGTTTCCTTCAGTACTCTAAGAACATTTTTACCCATTACCTTAGCAATATCTTCTTCACTATAATTATGCTTAACAAGCCATCTTAAAATATTGTGAGAAGCTTCTGTTGGATTTTCTAATCCCTTCACATAATCTACTAGATCATAGGGTGGAGCAACCTTCTTTGTTTGTGATTGAGAGAAGTTTGCTGCAAAGGCTTTATGTACTCCCACATGATCTCCATACATTGCATCTGGTCCAAAAGCTACATGATCTATTCCTACTAGGTCAACGCAATATTGAAAATGCTCCATAAAGGCATCCAAATTGTGCACCTTATTATTGTAGGTTAAGGTAGTATGAGGAGCTGTTTCTACACCAATAACTCCTCCCTTTGCAGCACAGGCTTTAAGAACTTCGTCGGGCTTCATTCTTGGAGTAGGCCATAGAGCCCTAGCGCCACAGTGAGATAGAAGAATAGGCTTATTACTAGCTTCTATGACATCCAGGGTGGTTTTATCTCCTACATGGGAACAATCAATAGTCATCCCCACCTTATTCATTCTTTCCACAACCTTATATCCCAAAAGGGTTAGTCCTCCATCACCAGGCTCCTTAAGTCCTGAGCCTAGAGCATTAGATTCACTATAGGTAATTCCCATAGACCTAACTCCAAGTCCATAGAGGATTTCCACACGGTCAACCTCATTTTCTATAATTGCTGCACTTTCAATAACAGGAACTAGAGCAAGCTTTCCTTCTCTATGTGCCCTTTCTATATCTTCAACCTTATCGCATCTTATAACATAATTCTGATGAGCTAAATCACATAATCTCAAACCTAAATCCTGCAGAACATCATTCCATTTCCATCCAGCCCAGGAGGAGATTGTACAAGTTCCATCCATCATATTGTCAAAGACACAATCCAAATAGCTATGTGCAAGACCTTCATAGTTACATCTTTGTCTGCCCTCTCTATTATAAGAAAATAAATCTTTGGTATCCTCTGGCATTAGAGCAGGATGGTCATGAAGAGAAATGTATATATTCTTTTCTGCCAACTGTATTACCCGTTCTTCCTGCTCAGGAGTTAGTGGAAGTAAATACTCCGGTACTCTTTGAAGGGGATCACAAAGTTTAAAAGCTTTATAATCTTTTCCCTCTTCTAGATATGAATATGCCTTATAGCCATCATACTTTTTATTAATTCCCATTTTAACCCTCCTTGTTATAGAGCTCTTTACATTATAGTAAGAGTCTTCTTCTTGTAGATTTCAAATTAATAATTTTCCTTACATGATTTTTATACCCAGGTTTCTTCTAGAACTCTAAGTATATTTCCACCTAAAACCTTTTTAATATCTTCATCGCTATAATTATGCTTAACAAGCCATCTTAATATATTCTTAGATGCCTCTGTGGGATTTTCAAGGCCCTTAACATATTCCACCTCTTCAAAATGAGGAACTGTTTTACGCTGCTGTTTTTGAGAAAGATTTGCAGCAAAGGCATGGTGAAGTCCTACATGGTCTCCATACATGGTATCTGGTCCAAAAGCCACATGATCTATTCCTACCAGATCAACACAATATTCAAAATGGGCCATAAATGGCTCAATAGTATGTACCATGTCATCTAAGGTCATGGTATTATGAGGTGCAGCCTCAATACCTATAACCCCACCTTTTTCTGCACAGGCCTTAAGAACATTATCCGGCTTCATTCTTACAGTATTCCAAAGAGCTCTTGATCCGCAATGGGATAATACTATTGGTTTATTACTTGCTTCAATAACATCTAAAGTTGTCTTATCTCCTACATGAGAGCAATCAATTGTCATTCCAACTTTATTCATTCTTTCTACAACCCTACGTCCTAAAAGGGTTAATCCTCCATCTCCTGGCTCCTTAAGTCCTGAGCCTAGAGCATTGGATTCACTATAGGTAATTCCCATGGAACGAACTCCAAGACCATAAAGAATTTCAACCCTATCCACTTCATTTTCCAAGATAGCTGCACTTTCAATTACAGGAACCAAGGCTATTTTACCTTCTCTATGAGCCCTATAAATATCCTCTACCTTCTCACATTTAATAACCATGCTTTGATGAGCAAGGTCACATAATCTAAGACCTAAATCCTGAAGAACATCATTCCATTTCCAGCCAGCCCAAGAGGATATGGTACAGGTACCATCCATCAAATTATCAAAGATACAATCTAAATAAGAATGCGCTAAGCCCTCATAATTGCATCTCTGCCTTCCCTCTCTGTTATAGCTTCTTATATCCTTATCTACATCCTCAGGCATCAATGCTGGATGGTCATGCATTGAAATAATTATTGTATTTTCTGCTAATTTTAAAGCTCTAGCTTCCTCTTCTTCAGTTAAGGGTACAAGATATTCTGGAACCCTGTGCAGAGGATGGCAAAGCTTAAAAGACTTAAAATCCTTTCCCTCTTCTAAATAACTATATGCTTTATATCCGTCATATTTTTTATTAATCCCCATACTTTACCTCTCCTTCTATAAAAGCTAAATGTATCGTATAAAAATATTTATATCCATATTTCCTTTAGGGCTCTTATACTGTTGCCCCCTAAAACCTTAGCAATATCCTCGTCACTATAATTGTGCTTCACAAGCCATCTTAAGATATTATGAGAAGCTTCCGTTGTATTTTCAAAGCCCTCTACATACTCTACCCTTTCATAGTTTGCTGCTTTAGTAAAAGCTGTAGATAAATTATTACTAAAAACACCGTGAAGAGCTACATGGTCGCCATAAAGACAATCGGGGCCAAAGCTCACATGGTCTATTCCTACAAGATCCTTTACATATTCAAAATGTTCCATTATAGATTCAATATTATGCCTTGGATGATTTTTTGTTATTGTTGTATGAGGAGCTGCCTCAATTCCAATTACTCCTCCTTTATCGGCACAGGCCTTTAACACATCATCTCCACGGAGCCTCTTAGTATTCCATAATGTCTTAGCACCGGTATGTGTTATGAATACAGGCTTTTTACTATATTTAATAGTATCCATTGCAGTTTTTTCACCACTATGGGATACATCTATTGCCATACCAATTTTATTCATTCTCTCTACAGCGGTTCTTCCAAAAAGTGTTAGTCCCCCATCAGAGCTTTCCTTTATACCACTTCCTAAATTGTTTGACTCACTGTAGCAGATTCCCATCATTCTTGTGCCCAAGCCATAGAGTATATCTATTCTATCCACCTCATTTTCAATCATTGTGGATGCTTCTAAAGCTATGAACCAAGCTATCTTGCCTTCCTTTTTTGCCCTATACATATCCTCAATTGAACTTCCCTTTATTAAAAAATCCTGATGGGCAATATCGCAGCTTCTCATTCCTAAATCGTGGATTACATCAAGCCACTTCCATCCTGCCTTGGAGCTTATTACACAGGTACCATCCATTAAATTATCAAAAACCACATCCCAAAGAGAGCAGGATAAGGCTTCATAAGCTGTAACTTCTCTCCCCTCACCTTCATAGGAATAAAGCTCCCTTGTATCTTCAGGTATAATTGTTGGGTGCTCATGTAAGGTTATGCATATATTATTTCTTGCTATGTTTAAAGCTCGCTCTTCCTCAGAAGGGTTCAGGTCTATTAAATAAGGCTTAACTCTATCTATCTCCTTAGCTAGGGCAAAGCTTTTGTAATCCTTGTCCTTGTCTAAGTATTCATAGGATTTATAACCCTTATATCCAATCTTCCTATCTTTGAAATCCAATAACAGCACCTTCCTTAACTAATAGTTTAAGGGAAGCCCTGTCTAAATAGACAAGGCCCCAATTTTTGTATCTAAAATACTACCAATCTTAATTATTCTGCTATTTTATATACATTAACAAGATGCTTTAACTCAATAACTCCATAGTATCCTGGTGAATAATCCCATCCTGCAAAGGCATTGCTTGCGCCCCAGCCATAGGTTGTTACAAATAAATCTACACAAGGTAGTTCCTTAACAAACTCTCTCTGGAACTCATCAAGAAGTACCTTACGCTTTTCAGGGTCAGGTTCAGCACTTAACTGGGTAGTTAATTCATCTATAGTTTCATTCTTATAGTTATACATATTTAAATGAGAGGTTGAATGATATATATCTTGAGCCATATCAGGATCATCAACGGTACCCCATTCAATAAAGTTCATTTCATGGACTTTATTATTAGTAACCTTGTCAACATAGGTAGAGGATTCTAAAATTTCTATTGTAATGCCAACACCAATTGATTCCATATTTGATTTAAGAATGTTCGCACAAGAATCCACGTTTAATGTATTGGATCTGCAGGTTAAAGTAAAGGCAAGATCCTTACCGTCCTTCTCTCTTATACCATCACCATTAGTATCTTTGTAGCCTGCATCCTCAAGAACCTTCTTTGCTCCTTCCACATCAAGGGCTGGGAAAGTTATATTTGATTTGTTAAGCTCAGTAAATACTGGAGATATAGGAGTGTTCATTACTAAAGCTCCACCCTGCTTAGCAGTTTTAACAAGGGCTTCTCTATCTAAGCTCATAGCTATTGCTTTTCTAACATTATTATCAGCAAGGAATTCATTATTATAATTAAAACCAAGGAAGCCATAACCTAAGGATGGGCTATTGAAAACTGTAAAGTTTGGGTTTCCTTTAATTTGTGACTGGCTTGACATATTAACATAGGAGCCGGTAACATCAACTTCACCATTTAAAAGTGCAAGGGTTAGAGCATTAGAATCCTGATAAATTCTAAAGGTAATTTTATCAAGATAAGCACCCTTTCCATCATTAGCCAAAGGCCAGTTTTCTACCTTCTCACAGTAGTAGTACTCCCCTTCTTTAGACTCAACAATTTTGAAAGGTCCATAGCCTAAGCCATTATATTCAAAGTTTTTAGGATCCTCTACATCCTTATAAATATGTTCTGGCATAACTACTGGCCAGTAACCAGCCTGTTCTGTAAAGTTAACCTGTGGCTTCTTTAAATGAATTTCTAAAGTGTAATCATCAACAGCCTTCCAGCTTTCAACATTTGCATAGTAGGTAGAACCATGTCCTAGTTTATGCTTAACTTGATAATCAAAGCTAAAGCCAATATCCTTTACTGTAAAAGGTACACCATCATGCCAGGATAGCCCTTCGTGGATTTTCCAAGTATAAGTCTTAAGATCTTCACTTTTTGTAGCTTCTTTAAGAATAATCATTTCTTTAGTACCATCATCCTTAATACTCAATAATCTTGGATTAATAGCACTCATTAAAAGTGAAGTGTTAAGGTCATTTGATAACCAGTTAGCTGTGCTATATGGTGCTCCAGTTAACCCTATAACAAGCTCTCCTCCAAAGGTTGGCTCTGACTTAACCTCTCCGCCACCGCCGCTTTCATTGCCGCAGCCTGAGAATATGCTAAGTGCCATTAAAGCACTCATTGCTAGAGCTAATAATTTTTTCTTCCTCATTTTAATTTCCCCCTTTTTTTATATTAAGTCTTCCTATATCCCAGCCTTATTAATAATTATTGAATTTAATGGGATTGATAAACTATATAATTTTGTTAGTATGTTAATTATTGTGATTAGATATAGAAAGACCTTTAAGCATTATTTCCTTTTTAAAACTCTGCCAGAATATGGTCTTTTAAGTTCTCCAGCCTCAAGGGCTATTTCACCATTAACCAGTACATACTCTACACCCTCAGCCATTGTAAGAGGCTTTAGGTAATCTATTTCTTCAGGACCTGGGAAGTAATATTTATCAACATCCATAACAGTTATATCTGCAAAGTAACCTTCCTTTAACTCCCCTCTGCTTTCAAAACCAAAGTGCCTTGCCACCATAGAGGTATTCCTTCTTATAATTTCCTCTATAGGAACGCCTTTCTTCAAATACATATTCATAAATATTGGAAAAGCTCCTCTTCTTTGAAGCTCATACCAATCATTAGGCCTCTCCGGATCTCCCTTCAGCTCATCGCTTCCTACACAAACATAAGGATTAGCCATGATCTTATCACAGTGTTCCCCTGGGAAATCCTTTCTTCTAGGTCCCCCAAGCCAGAACGAAAATTCCCTATCATCTGCAATTAAATCAAACATGCAATCATCAGGATCCTGTCCTCTTTCCTTTGCTATATCTTCTATAGATCTGCCTTCAAGACTTGGGTCCTCTGATCCTATTATAAATTTATCTGCCTTACTTCCTCTTACCATAGAGCTTTCCTTCATTAAAAGCTCTCTGCCCTCTTTGGTTTTCAGGGCTTCTTTTACTGCATCAGCTCCAGCATTAAAGAAATAGTCAGAACCAGACATGATAAACTGTATAAGCCTTGACCTGCTAACGCAGTGACCAGTACTTCTTGGTATAGTATCTACAAGAACTCTTCCCCCTGCTTCTGCCATAGCCTTAACATCTTCAAAAGCTTCCGGGCAGCTAGAAGTAAGATGAGATACCTGAAGCTTTACTCCTGTTCTTTTTCCTACCTCTAAAAACTCTAAGGTTGAAGCTTCAAAGCCAATATAATGTCTAAGATGAGCTGCTGCCATGGCATCATATTCCTTTACTATTTTGGAAACGGTGCAGAGCTCTTCCATGTTTGCATATCTGCTAGGAACATAATCTAAACCAAAGGATATTCCAAAAGCTCCCTGCTCTAAATTTCTTCTAATTATCCTTTCAATTTCCTTACTTTCTTCTTCTGTAGGAGGCCTGTCAAAGGCTCCCCCCATTACGGACCATCTTATACAGCCATGACCAATTAAAGTTGCCATATTTATATTAGTACCGGTGTTTTCAACAGCTCTGGCATATTCCTGAAAGTCCTCCCATTTGGGAAATCGTTTCTTATAATCATCCCTCTGCTGTGCATTTGCCAGTCCATTGCTGTACCAATAGTCCATGACTCTTTCTGTAGGTCCAGGAAAAACTGAGTGTCCACAGTTCCCCGTTACTACAGTTGTAACCCCTTCTCTAAGGAAGAGCTCATAAGCGCCATTGATAAAGCAAACCCATTCCTCATGAGTATGAGGATCTATAAGGCCAGGCATGACTATTTTCCCCTTAGCATCAATGACTTTTTCAGCCTCCCCTTCTATTTCCTTAGCAATCTTAACAATTTTATCTCCTTTAACAGCTACGTCACCAATAAATCCGGGAGCTCCTGTACCGTCAACAACAAAGCCATTTTTAATCAAAGTATCATACATTACCTTTAATCATCCCTTCCCTTTGGATTTAAAGCATCATTTATGCCATTTCCTAAAAGATTAAAAGAAACCACATACATCATTATGAATAAGCTAGTGAACAACCACCACCACCAAGGATTAGGAGTTGCTATAACCGCTCCTCCGTCCCAAGCCTTTTTAAGTATCAGCCCCCAAGACCAGGTGCTTGGATCTCCAAGTCCTAAAAAGCTAAGTCCTGATTCAGATAAAACTGCATTTGCCATAACCAGTGTAAGATTAACTAAGACAGGTCCTATAATGTTAATTAGGATATGCTTAAATAATATACCTGCTGTAGATACACCTGCACATTTCACAGCCTCTATGTATGGCATTTCTGTTATTTTCATAGTGGTGTTTCTAGTTACCCTGGCAAGGGTTGGCCATGCGAAGAATCCAATAACTAATGCAACATTTGTAATAGATGATCCTAATACTGCTGCGGTTATTATCATAAGAGCCAACTGTGGAAGTGTTAGGAAGATTTCAATTAAGGAATCTATAAATCCACCGATAGCACCCTTAAAGTATCCAGATATAAGTCCTAAAGGAACACCTATAGCAAGTGAAACCAACACTGCAAGCATAGACACATATAAGGAGGTTCTTGCTCCCCAGACTATCTCAGCAAATATATCAAGGCCTAAGGCATCTGTTCCAAAGATGTGATTGGCAGAAGGAGCTAAAAGAACATCACTAGTATATCCCTTTGGAAGAGGAGCAATTAATGGTGCAAATATTCCTATTATGACGATTATCAATACTCCAGCAGCACCAATAACGCCACGTTTATTTCTAATAAATGCTTGAAAGAATGTCCTGTTTTCCATATATCTCTCCCCCTTAACCTTCCAGTTTGATTCTTGGATCCATCCAAGCTATAACTAAATCAGTTATAATATTCATAGTAACTACTGCAATAGCTAGTACTAGGAAAGCTCCCTGCAATACTGGGTAATCAAGGGTGGTTACTGATTCATAAATAAGTCTACCTATACCAGGCCAGGCAAATATTGTTTCTGTCATAATTGCCCCTCCAACCATGTGACCAATATTAAGTCCAATTACAGTAACCGTTGGAATCATAGCATTTTTCAAAGCATGTTTACGTAATATATATCCCCCATTCCACCCTTTAGCGTAAGCAGTACGTATGTAATCCTCATTTAAAACATCAAGAGTAGAATTTCTAGTATATAAGATAACCGATGCAACATTAGTTACAAATAAAGTTATTGCTGGTAAAACCAAATGCTTCCCCACATCTAAATAAAAGTCAATTCCCTTTTTCATTGGTGGAGTATAAGCTCCTCCTGTAGGAAACAGCTTAATCAAATAGGCAAAAATAAACAAAAAAGCAAAGGATAGAAAAGGAATAAACATCGATATACCTATGGTTGTAAAAACACTGCTTATCTTGTCAAAAAGCTTATTCTTCTTTTTTGCTGCCAATATACCTACAGGTATTCCAACACCAATAGTCAACACCTGAACGGCAATAAGTAATACTATAGTCCATTTCAATCTGGCCCCTATAACATCTGTTACCGGTAACCCTGTTCTAAAGGAATTTCCTAAATCTCCACTAGCTAAATCCTTTAGATAATTGCCATACTGCACTAATATATGATCATTTAAGCCTAAGCTTTCCTTCATAGCTTCAACAGCTTCCGGTCCTAGCATTGGGTCTACCAGGAGATCTGCAGGATTAGAGGGCATACATCTAACTATAAAAAAGGTTATAGTTACCGAGAAAAAAATAGTAATTAGTCCTTTAAATATTCTCTTAGCTAAATATCTTCCCATTAGTCCATCCCCTCCTCTCCCTGGGTGTTCACGTCATCATATAAGTGACATCTTACAAAATGACCTGGTTCTATCTCCTTTAGCTCTGGATGACAGCTTTTACATTTATCAAAAGCCTTAAAGCACCTTCCTGAAAAACGACAGCCATCTGGCGGATCAATGGGACTAGGTATGTCTCCCTCAAGAATAATCCTCTGTCCTCTATTATCAAGTCTTGGCTCTGGAATTGCGGAAACCAATGCTTCCGTATAAGGATGATAGGTCTTTTTAAATAGTGCTTCTGTCTCTGCAAGCTCAACAACTTCTCCAAGATACATTACCAATATCCTATCGCTAACATATCTAACTACTGATAAGTCATGTCCAATAAATATATAAGTAAAATTAAATTTCTTTTTCAGAGCATTCAATAAATTTAAAATCTGTGCTTGTACAGATACATCCAATGCAGATACAGCCTCATCACACACGAGTATTTTAGGATTTAAAGCTATAGCTCTGGCAATACTGATTCTTTGTCTTTGTCCTCCGGAAAATTCATGAGGATATCTAGAATACATTTCCTTTTTTAGACCAACAAGCTCTAATAGCTCCTCAACTCTTTTTTTAATCTCTTTTTTATCTGTCATGAGCTTATTTACTCTTATTGGCTCTGCAATTGTATCTCCAATTTTGATTTTGGGGTTTAAGGAAGCGTAAGGATCCTGAAAAACCATTTGTATTTCTGATCTAATTTTTTTAAAATCCATTAATCTCATTTTTGATATGTCCTGGCCCTTATACTTTACTACTCCTTTAGTTGGTTCTAATAGCTTAACAATAACCCTACCTAAGGTAGATTTTCCTGAGCCAGATTCTCCTACCACCCCAAGGGTTTCACCACCCTCAAGTTCAAAGTTTACATCCTCAACTGCATGGACATAGCTTTTGCTTTTAAAGCCTCCACCAACCTCAAAATATTTAGTTAAATTTCTAACCTCTAAGATTTTTTCCCCTGCCAATGCTAATTCCCCCCTTCAGCAGCACATCCGCATTGTACAAAGTGATTTTCTCCTACCTGTATCATTTCAGGAAGCTTGTCCTTGCAATGCTCCTTTGCTATACTGCATCTATCTGCAAATCTGCAGCCTTTAGCAAAGTTTTTTACTATAGGCACATTTCCTGGTATAGTATAAAGCTCGTCCTTGCTAGAGCTTAGTGTTGGCATAGATGCCATTAATCCCTTTGTATAGGGATGAACCGGATTTTCAAAAATATCTCTTAAAGTTCCTCTTTCCACTACTCTTCCTGCATACATTACTATTACTTCATCACATATTTCTGCTACAATACCAAGGTTATGTGTAATAAGCATCAAGGATCCCTTTTCTTTAAGCCTTCTCATAAGATCTAATACCTGTGCCTGTATTGTTACATCCAAGGCTGTTGTTGGCTCATCAGCAATTAAAAGGCTAGGATGACATATCATTGCAATACCAATCATTACCCTCTGCCTCATACCTCCGGAAAACTGATGTGGATACTGATTAACCCTTTTCTCAGGATTTGGTATACCCACTAAAGTAAGAACTTCTATAACCCTTTTATAAATTTCCTGCTTAGGCATATTAGGGTTGTGCTTCTTCAATACTTCAGCCATCTGAAATCCAATGGTTAACACAGGATTTAAAGATGTCATTGGTTCCTGAAATATCATTGCAAATTCATTTCCTCTAAAATCCTGCATTTCTTTTTCGGATTTTTCTAGAAGGCTCTGTCCCTTATATTCAATTTTTCCACCTTGAATAACAGCTCTTTCTGGAAGAAGTCTCATTATAGATAGGCTTGTCATACTTTTACCGCAACCGGATTCACCAACTATACCTATTGCTTTTCCCTCATCTATTGAAAAACTTACCTTATCCAATAAATTATATACATTACCATTGTCATCTTTAAAACCCATGCTATAATCTTTAAATTCTAATAATCTTGCCACAATCCTCACCCCAAACTTGTAATTATATGTCTAAGTATTTAAAAGTATAAATTTTAACACTGTATTGATATTTTTAATATAGCAATTACTGTGCCAATTTAACGCAGTAAATTTAATAAAATTAAGCTATAGTTTATAAAATATTAATATTTGCTAAGGTTTACATAGAAAATAAATTATTATTTTAACATTTACACTAATTATACTTTTGCAATTTGGTGGTTTTAGGTTGTATTTGGTGGTTTTAATTCATCACAATTCGTTTTATTTCTACATTTTCTCCATATTTTTATTAACATTTTTAAACTTCCACCTAGAGCTTTTAATTATATGTTACAGGACTAAATCTAAGAGCCTTGTCATGACTTTAAGAGTTGGTATACAATTAAATTAATAAATCACATTTATCCCATATGATGCACATGGTATTTAACACAAGACTTATTTTATATAGATACAAATCAAAATCCATTAATAAAGGGATACACTTAAAAGGAGAATGAAAATGGAAAAGGAAGTCATCATGCCTGTATATCAGCAGATTGCCATAGATATAGCTAGCAGAATAGCTAAAAGAAATATTGTTGTTGGTACAAAGCTTCACGGTCGATCCACCTTAGCAGGTGAATACAATGTTTCTCCTGAAACCATAAGAAGAGCTATACATCTATTAGAAGATATGAACATTGTGGAGGTATCTGCCGGCAGTGGCATAATGGTTATATCTGAAGAAGCAGCCTTTGAATTTGTTAGAAAGTTTAAGGATATAACTTCTACAACCTCTCTTAAACAGGATATAAAAAAGCTATTATCAGAAAGAAAAAAATTAGATGAAAGTCTAGAAAGGCAAATTCAAGCTCTCAGTGATTATACAGAAAGATTCAAGCACTCTAACCCACTAACCCCTATAGAATACGAGGTTAAAGCAGATAGCAAGCTCATTGGTCAAAGTATAGGTAGCTGTCAATTCTGGCAGAACACGGGAGCTACCATCATAGCAATAAAGCGAGAAAGAAGCCTCATCCTATCCCCAGGTCCCTATGCAGACCTACGTAGTGGTGACATCTTAGTGATGATAGGAGATAGTGGCACTTATGAAAGAGTAAAAGAGTTTTTATAATTTTCTAACAAAAAAGACAGCTACAAGTTTTACACTTATAGCCGTCTTTTTTATTAAGTTTAAAAAAGTTAATACTAATATTATACCTGTAAGGTTACTTCCATCTTCATTAGCCCAGAGGCAGCTGGAATCCACGCTTTGCCATCAGAACCATAAACCTTTATCATTTCTGTAAGCTTTTTCTTAATTCCAGTCTTAAATACATTAAAAACCTCATAAGTCTTTTGCCCTTCAAGATCAGCACTCTGTAATGCCATAACTGCAGCCTTGCAAAGATCATTTGCTATATTTACTTTATTTATACCCAATCTGCAAGCCTTTGCTAGGGAGTCCTTATCTGTTCCCGATGAGCCATATCTGCACAATCAATTATTAAAGGGGAATTTAACTCCTCAGCTACTTCAATATAAGCTCTTGCATCAAACTCACAGTTAACATTAGGAGCTGCTACAGCATAATTTTCATCGTTTGCACGATCCAGAATTTCTTTCATTGTTACCAACATTATACCTACCTCCTAGCAAATCACTTTACTTTAATTATAAATCATCAGTATATTTTCATACAATTATGATTATTTAACTCTTTCCTGTGTCTTTTTAATTTCATAAAAAAGCAGTATAGCATCCATAAATGCTATACCGCAGTAAATAATCAAATAATATTCATAAGTTAAATCTATCTAATATCTTTAATCTATTGATTTTATTCTTTAGACACAAACCCCTCTGAATGTAAATAACTACCTTCTTCTCCAACAGCAAACTTTTTTTCTGATATAAGCTCTCCATAATATAGTTCCTTTTTATCCTTAAGATTCATTATAGATATTGCGTTCTTTAAATGTTTTTCTCCCTTTAATTGAACTGAGTATAGGACGTATATTTTATCTTCATTTATATAAGCATCTATAATTAGGGGACTTTCACTATATCTTTCATCATTATAAGGTTTTATATCCACTATTTCTTCTATCTGATTCATGAAGTTTAATATCACAAAAGAACTGTTATCCCCAAATATATATAGTTTATCTCCATATTCTACAACTTCTTTTACTCTATTAATCCCTTCTAATAATATCTCTTCCTTTTTATCCTTTTCCATATCATATTTAATTAAAAGAACATTTCTTTCCTTTTCGTCTTTTGTTATTGACGCACCTAGATATGCTGTATTTTCTTTATTACCGCTTATAATAGAGGAAATATCATAGCCTTCGGAAACCTTAAGCTTTTTTACAAAGCTTCCATTATTTAAATTAAATACATAGTTAACAACAATCTGAGATTTCTCCTTATTATCATGTACACTTTCGTCTATAAAAACATTTGCATAATATCCAGTTATCACTATCCCTTGGGTAAATCCTTCTTTTCCCATGTTATAAACGGTGCTATATACCTCTCCGCTTTCCTTATTCTTTACCTTAAAATCAATAAGAGAACTCCTAGTGTTAGTATTATGATCATATTTTATATTCACAGAGGAAAAAACCAAGTATTTTTCATTTTCCTGAATATTAACATCCATATAGCCATCTTTTCCTCTAAAAAATTCCTTATTATTTCTTATAATTGGGTTTGAATTATTTACATCTAATATATTTGATTTCTTAACCTTAATGCCATCGCTACTTACATTTACAAGATTGTATCCGTTGGAATTCACTCCATCCATAAAGGTTATACTCATATCCTCCATAGCCTTTATATCTCCCCGCTCATTAGAGAGGCTGTACTCTCTTTTAAGGGTGGATTTATAGAAGGCCGCTACTGTTATGGCAGGAATCAATGCAAATAATATAAATATGCTAAAATAAAGCTTTTTCATAATAACCTCCTATATAGAAACCTTTTTCTTTAATAGATAATCTGAGAAAAGGATAGCCCCTAAGGCTGTAATAATATTAACTCCTATAGAAATCAACTGCTTTTCTCCGTTATAAAAATAGCCGCTTCTTAGAGTAATAAGTGTTATTGCAAGATACCCCACTCCAATAAGCACTGTTAACAACAATCCCTTTAAGCCATAGCTCCTTTCAAAAATGCATAACAAAAAAGCTAAAATAATGAGTGCCAAAAAAATCGTTATTAAAGTATATCTATACTCAAAAAATGTTTCTACATAGCCTATGAGGGTTGCTAACTTATATGGCTCTATGCTATTTACAGGAAGCATAGCCTTACTAATGAAATAATACCCCACAACACTTATTATAAAGGCAGATATTGCCGAAAAAAGCATTAACAGTATAGTGCTAAGCTTTGCCAGCATAATTTTTCCTCTATTATAAGGGAGAGTTAATAGGGAATAAATTACCCTTGTACTTCCAAACCATTCCCTATACCAAATGATAAGTGAATACACCAGCACCGCTGCTAATAATATTCCAAGGCCTAACATTATCACCCTTTCTCTTCCCAAAAAGTTGTTAATGGAGTTTTTTTGAATTATATCAGAATTCATATACTGCTCTATAGTCATGGCATTTTTCTTTGCATTACTTTCTATAAGGCCTATATATTCTTTAAAAGTCATTACTCCTTTTAATAAAACTATTGTAATATATACTAAAATTGCAGGCATAAAGAATTTGAATATCCTATTTGTCTCAATATATAGAAAGGTCATAAACTTGTTTTCTCTTTTAGAAGCCTTCTCTGAATATACCCTTTCTACATTCTGAACATTTTCATTATTATCCTCTATGTGAAGTGCTTCCTTCTTACGCATTTCTATAAACCTCCCTCATCACATCAACTATGGATTTACCCTCTTCCTCTCTTACCTTTTCCGCAGAAAAGCTGGAAACTACTTGCCCATTTTCTAAAATTATTACATCATCTACTATGTGCTCAATCTCTGCAATTTCATGGGTGGTTATTATTAAAGCCTGTCCATCTTCTGCAAATTCACCCATCATGGTTTCAATAAAGGCTTCTCTGGTAAAAATATCCATCCCTGAGAAAGGCTCATCCATTAGAAGATACTTGGACTTTTGAGAATAGCCAAGTATAACCTTAACCCTTGCTATATTTCCTTTGGAAAGCTCTGCAATCTTCTTCTTTTTATCAAGCTTAAAATAAGTCAGCATTTTATATGCTTTGTCCATATCCCATAATCTATAAAAGGTGTCCATAAACTGAAATATCTCCTCTATAGTCATTCCAGGATAATAGGTTGGAACATCAGCTATAAAGGCAAGCTTATCGTAGGTTTTCTCTGTAAGCAGTTCTCCATCGATAAGTATTTCTCCACTTTTTATTGGTATTAATCCCATAATAGCCTTTAAGACTGTAGACTTTCCTACTCCATTTATTCCTAAAATGCCTGTTACCCTGCCTTCCTTTATATTAAAGGTAGCACCATTTAGAGCAGTAACTTTCCCATATTTTTTCACAACATTTTTAACCTCAATCATTTACTTTCCCTCCATAATGTATTAATACATTAACACACCATACTAAAAAATTATTTCCAACTCTCATCAATTATCTTTTTTACCTCATCCTTATCCACTCCGATAGGCTTTAGAGCTTTAACTAGCCCAGTTACTGCATCACTTATAAGCTCATTTCGGAGCATCTGAATACTTCTTTCATTTGTGGTTACGGTACTTTGAAAATTCTTCACCGTTTCAATGATACCCATCTCCTCCATTTCCTTATAGGCTCTCTGAACTGTGTTTGCATTAACCTTCAAGGTAGCTGCTAGCTCTCTTCTAGAAGGAATTTCATCTCCGCATTTCAGGGTTCCAAGGACAATTTGTTGTTTAAAATATCTAATAATCTGTAGGTAGATAGGCTCTTGTGAATTAAATTCCAGCTTCATTTAGCAGCCTCCTATTATTCTTCTAAGGTGTATCAATCAATTAATACATCTTAGGTGTATTATATAATTAATACATCTTCTTCGTCAATAGTATTAATAATTAATTTATACACACAAGAACTCATTTAATGAATTATTTACAGATAGTTTCTATAAGTTACTTAACATAATATAGAGGAAAATAGCTCTAAAGTCATAAAAATAGTAACAATTAATAGAATTTTGCAACTTTTAAATGTAACAACTTTATGTTATAATAAGGTTGTCGCTTTTTTAAAATAATCTGTTAATAAATATTTTTTCAGAAAGTAAGTGCTTATAAATTTCTCGGAACAGGTAAGATCTTTAGTGTTATTCTTGCCTACATGCTGCAATAATTAAGGAGGTAATATGTTAGAATTACGAAATATAACTAAAAAATATAAAGACACACTTATACTTAACAATATAAATCTAAAAATAAATAAAGGTGAGCTTGTTGTTCTTATTGGACCTAGTGGCTGCGGAAAGACCACAACTCTTAAGATGATAAACAAACTTATCCTCCCTACGTCAGGAGAAATATTACTTAATGACAAAAATATATTAAAGGAAGATACCATTGAGCTTAGAAGAAATATGGGTTATGTTATACAGCAAACAGGACTTTTCCCCCATATGACAGTAGCAGAAAATATAGGCTTGATTCCTTATGTTGAAAAATGGCCTAAGGAAAAAATAGTTCAAAAAGTTCAAGATCTTCTTAATATGGTTGATATGAATCCTGAAGACTATATGAATAGATACCCTGCAGAGCTAAGCGGAGGACAGCAGCAGAGGATTGGTGTTGCTAGAGCCTTTGCCACAGATCCAGATATAATCCTTATGGACGAGCCCTTTAGTGCTCTAGATCCCATAACAAGAAATCAGCTTCAGGATGAGCTTTTCAATCTTCAACAGGAGCTTAAAAAAACAATAATTTTTGTTACCCATGATATGGACGAGGCAATAAAGCTAGCGGATAAAATATGTATTATGAATAAAGGACTTATCGTTCAATATGATACCCCTGAGAATATACTTAAAAACCCCGCTGATGAATTTGTTGCTGGCTTTGTGGGAAAGGATCGTATTTGGAGTCAGCCGGAATTTATAAGAGCTGCAGATATTATGATTCGAGAGCCTGTTAAAGCCCCAGGAAGCAGAACCTTAATTCAAGGCTATGCTCAAATGAGAAATTCTAAGGTGGACAGTGTTCTTATAGTGGATAAGGATCAGAAGCTTAGAGGAATAGTGACCATGAAGCATCTTAGACTAAAACAAGAAATAAATCTCCGCCTTGAGGAAATAATGACCTCAGAAATACCAACAGTGAATTATGATAGTTCTTTAGTAGATATCTTAACAGTTATGAATGAACATAACTTAAGCTATATCCCTGTTACAGATAACAGCAATACGCTTTTAGGGCTAATTACTAAAAACACTCTTCTGTCGGTAATGTCAAGTCAGTATCTTGAACAGGAGGTGGGACAATAATGGAATTTTTACAAAGCTTTTGGGATTTTGTTGTTTCTAGAGGAGATCAAATAAGTCTTTTGGCCATAGAGCACATTAAGCTAACAATCTTTGCAGTATTATTTTCTATAGCCATAGGCATTCCTCTGGGAATACTAATAACTAGAATTAAAAAGCTATCTGGTCCTATTTTAGGTCTTGCAAGTGTTGTGCAAGCTATTCCCAGCATGGCTTTATTAGGATTTTTAATACCTGTTCTAGGTATAGGAAGCAAGCCTGCCATAACAATGGTATTTTTATATTCACTACTACCAATAATTAAAAACACCTACACAGGTCTTATGAATATTAACCCTGATACCTTAGAAGCAGCCAGAGGTATTGGCCTTACTAAGGGGCAAATATTAGCAAAAATACAGTTTCCTCTGGCACTGCCAGTAATCATGACTGGAATAAGAATTTCTGCTGTAACCGCTGTAGGCCTTATGACAATAGCTGCCTTCATAGGTGCCGGCGGTCTTGGTTATCTGGTATTCTCTGGAGTTCAGACAGTAAATAATAATATGATACTAGCTGGTGCAATACCTGCTTGTATATTAGCTCTTCTAATGGATTATGTAATAGGAAGAATAGAGCTTTTAGTAACCCCTAAAGGAATAAAGAATGCTGATGGCTCTATTAAAGTAGGAAAAAGAGATAGAGCTCCCTTCCATAAGGGACCAGGGATGAAAATTGCCCTTTCTATCCTAGTATTGGTAATTATAACCACATCCGTTAATGCCTTTAATAGCAAAAAGGCTACAATTTCCATAGGCTCTATGAACTTTAATGAACAGCTGATTTTAGGTCATATGGCCGCTAGCCTCATAGAAGAAAATACAGATTTATCAGTAGACAGGCAGCTTAATTTAGGAGGCAGTAACGTTGTTCTTAGTGCTATGAGAGCAGAGGAACTTGATTTATATATAGAGTAAACCGGTACAGCCTTTGTAAATATTATGGGTAAGGAGGCTATAAGCGACGCAGATGAAACCTATAGGCAATCCAAAGAATATTATGAGGACAACTTTGGCCTAACATGGCTTGAGCCCTTAGGTTTTAATAATACATATACTCTAGCAGTATCAAAAGAGCTTGCGGAAAATAAAAATATAAAGACCTTCTCAGACCTGGCAAAGGTTGCCCCAGATTTGAGACTTGCCTGCACAATTGTTTTCTCTAACCGGGAGGATGGACTTTTAGGTCTTGAAAAAACCTATAATATGAACTTTGGACAGGTAAATACCGTGGATGGTGGTTTAAGATACAGCTCTATAGAAAATAATCAAAGTGATGTTATTGATGCTTTTTCTACTGATGGTCTTTTAAAAGCCTTTGACCTTCAAGTGCTAGAAGATGATCTTCATCTTTTCCCTCCATATCATGCAGCACCAGTGGTAAGAATGGATACCCTAGAGGCTCATCCGGAAATTGCCACTGAGCTAAATAAGCTTGCAGGTATTATAGATGATGAGACCATGAGAGGGCTAAACTATAAGGTAGATAAGGAAAATCAGGATCCTAGAGTAGTAGCAGAGACCTTCTTAAGAGAACAAGGGCTTATAAAATAACAATTACAAGCATCATAAAATACTTACTATACTATTTAAAAGCAAATAATAATATATTGATAGAGTAAGGTAGATAAATAGCTACCTTACTCTTATTTTGTTAAATCAATAATGGCCAAATATTTCTTGAAATTTATTTACTAATATATTCCAATATTTATATTTTAACTATTTTTTCTGTGGGCAACTGGCCCAGTAAGTGCTATACTATTAACTAAAATATTCACAATCATCTTCTAAGTAAATATAGAGTTTTGTAAAAAAGGAGTGTGTTTTTATGGTAAATCGAATTAATGCTGCCTTAGGCAGGGAAAAGTCGGATTTGGTTTTAAAAAACGGGAAGTATCTAAATGTATTTACCAATGAGCTATTAGAAGGCTCCATCGCTATCCATAAAGGTTACTTTGTGGGAATTGGTGACTATGAAGGCACAGAAGAGATTGACCTCCAAGGAAAAGTTGTAATCCCCTCCTTTATCGATGGACATATTCATTTAGAATCCTCTATAGTATCCCCTTATGAATTTGCCTCTGCAGTAATCCCTCATGGTACTACAGCGGTAGTTGCAGATCCCCATGAAATAGCAAATGTGGTGGGAACAGATGGAATAGATTATATGCTTAAATCCACTGAAAACCTGCCTCTTGATGTATTTCTCATGCTCCCCTCCTGTGTTCCGGCAACCCCTCAGGATGAGAATGGTGCTCGCTTAACTCATCATGAGCTTGTTCCATATCTAAGAGAAAGCAGAGTTTTAGGTCTTGGTGAGGTTATGGACTTCAATGGTGTACTGGCAACTAACAAGGAGCTTATGGATAAGATTTCCTCCACCCTTGCCTACTACAAAAGGGTAGATGGTCATGCTCCTGGAGTTAGACATAAGGATATCAACGCATACATTTCTGCAGGAATTACCTCAGATCATGAAAGCGTCACAGAGGATGAAGCCTTAGAAAAGCTCCGCAAAGGTATGTGGGTTATGATAAGAGAAGGTACAGCTGCTAAGAATCTTGCACCTTTAATGAAGCTTTTTGAACAGAAATATCACTTTAGATGTATGCTGGTAACGGATGATAGACATCCCGGAGAGCTAAAGAATCAAGGACATATGGATTATATCGTGAAGGAAGCTATAAAAAGAGGAGCTGATCCAATTTTGGCTATAAAGATGGCCAGCTTTAATACAGCAAAATACTTTAGGCTTTCAGAGGTCGGTGCAATTGGAGTAGGTTATAAAGCAAACTTCATAATCACTCCAGATATAAAAGAGCTTCAGATTTTAGAGGTTTATAAAGAGGGAGAAAGAATCTATCATTATAAAGAAGGTTTGAAGGACTTTCCGCGACCCAAGATAGACAAGTCTCTTCTAAAGAGAGTTCAGAGCACCTTCAATGTTAAAGAACTCCTTCCTTCAGACTTTGTTATGGAAGCCAAGCCTCCTTATACTGTCATAGGCCTAGATTCAGGTCAGATTACTACTAAAAAGATAATTACCGAAGATTTAACGGATACAGTAAAGCTTGCGGTAGTGGAAAGGCATAAAGGCACAGGTCACATAGGTAAGGGTTACCTTTATGGCTATGATCTTAAGAAAGGTGCCATAGCTACCAGTATAGCTCATGATAGTCACAACCTAATAGTTGCTGGTGCCAATGAAGAAGATATGGCTCTTGCAGCTAACTGTGTCCGAAATAATGAGGGTGGTCTTGCTATAGCCTTAGATGGAAAAATAGTAGGAGAGCTTCCTCTTCCTATCGCAGGACTAATGTGTGAAAAATCTACAGAGGAAGTTGAAGAAATTATGCTCAAATTAAAGAGACAAGCCTATATCCAGGGAGTAAGTCGCCAAATAGATCCCTTCATGACTCTTGCCTTTGTAAGTCTACCGGTAATACCTGAAATAAGGCTCACCACTAAGGGACTTGTAGAATTATAATTACTGAGGCGGATTTCCTCATACTATTAGGTATGTTTTTAGGATTTATTTCCTAAACCTTTTGCTGAAAATAAAGAACCTGTTGCAAAACTCCTAAAAGCAGAGTGCAACAGGTTCTTTAATTCAATTAATATAATGTTATTGAAGCTGAGGGAAGATGCTTCCGCCATCAACCTTCCACCCACCTGATTCTTTCTTTAGTGTTATAAGTGATTCAATAGGACCATATTCAGCATTAAGCTTTATCTTGAAAGAAGAGGTATCTTTATCTTTACTCTCTTTTACATCAAGGATTTCAATGGTTTCATTGCTATATTCTCCTTCAAGAAGCATTAGATATAGCTTAGAATCATATATTTTAACAGCTTCACTGTCTAGCTTTCCTCTAGTAATGAAGGATTTAGTAAAAACACCCTTTAGTCTATTTAAAACTTCATCATAGGTTATGTTTTTATCCTTAGGTCTACAGTATAAGCTGTCCTCTAGACAATCTTCCCTATCTATCTCTTTATTAAAAATATCAATAGAAGTGAAATAAGCATCTTCAATTACCTTTAAAGCCTCTTCTTTAGATATACTATGTGCATTCCCTGCATAAGTATTCTGACTCACCGCTTCTCGAGCTTGAGGCACAGCTTCTCCAGAGGATATACTTAAGGCTTCAATAATTCCTGTAATTGTAAGGAAAAGGGCTGCAAAGAATGCTATTTTCAACATATTCTTTTTCATTAAAATCCCTCCTGTCATACAGTTTAATATATTATATCACAATAATTTGGTAAAAGTTTTCAATTTTATCAAAGTTTATATAAACTTTTTAAAATCTTCATTTAACATTCTTACCATATTATTGTAATTTTAATCAGAAGGAATATTTTTTTCTTTTGTGCATACTTTACTAATTCTTAAATTTTAAGATGAATCATTTATTTAGCATAATCTCTAAAATCGCCTTATCAGTATTATCGAAGCCATTTAAAACCAAGTTTCCCAAGTTTCTTATAGTCTTGTCCGCATCATCATTTATAATACCATCCTTGCTGCAGGGTTGTATGTTGCTCATGGCAAGCATAGAGCACTGTATTGCAGCATTGACAGATGTAGCAATCTTAAGAGCACAGGTAGACTTAGCACCATCACAAATCATTCCTGCCACATCGGAAAGCATATTATTTATTGAGCATTTTATCTTATCAAGTCCTCCCCCTAAAAGATATGTCATAGCAGCAGAAGCACCTGTTGAAGCTGCTATACCTGCTCCACAAATAGGAGATAGCCTCCCTAAGTAATGCTTTATATATATTGTTATAAGGCTGCTTAAAGCTATGGCTCTTGCCAGCTCTTCCTCTCCCTTTCCAAGCTCTCTAGCCAATATTGCTGGAGGAAGAGTGCAGGTTATCCCTTGATTTCCGCTTCCAGCAGTAGTCATTATTGGGAGCTTACAGCCTGCCATCCTTGCATCAGAGGCCGCTGCAGTTTCTGCAACTATTTTATTCATTAAGCTATTACCAAAGGCATTGAACTCTACAGATTTGCTTATCTTATCTCCTACCTTTAATCCGCAGGGGTTAGAAAGCCCTTCCTGAGAGACCTTGGTATTCATG